>JAUVRN010000189.1 GCA_030597645.1 Candidatus Zixiibacteriota bacterium | reverse complement strand
TCACTCATTGTGCGCGGACGATTCCCCCGGTCGCTGGATACGGACTCACTCATTGCATCTCCATTCTGGCGCTCCAGGCGGCTGGGCGCACCGCCATGAACGATAGTGGTCTGGTAAGGCTATACTCGATGGTGCTGACTCAGATCTTAATGAGGTGTCTCCTGTACCTAATTCGTATCGTGTATCCTGTCCGAGCGAAACAGAGGTGACAGATAATTATAGCCAATAATGCCAAGAACGCAAGAGGCTGCAGGATAAGCCGCGCAGGCCGGCCGTGCCACGGCAGCAGGTCAACTTGCTCTCCTGCACTCAGTTAATTCAATCCGGAGCCCATCGACTTCGAACCCGACGAGATGCGGTGAAACCGGTGTTCCCGGGATTCAGATGCGCTGTCTACGCGCCCGCAGCCTGCTTCCCGGTAAGCTGCAGATACGCCAGGGTCCACAGGGAGCTGGCGAAGGTGCCGAGATAGGCCATGGACAGCACGATTGCGAGCACGCCCACCGTGACGCCCGCAATCAGTCCCGCCTGCCAGTTGGCCATGGCGATCAGTACGAAAGGAATGGCCAGGAACAGCCCGGCCACCACCAGGCCGCACACCAGAGCGATCTGCGTAAACATGGATGAGAACGCCACGGCGATCGATTGGCCCACGTGGGCGGTGAACAGCTTCCAGCCACGCTGGATCGCCAGCAGCCAGGTGGCGTCTTCGATGATCGCATAGCGTATGGCCCAGCCCTCGACACAGATCATCACCAGGATGAGGACAAGGAGCACGGGCACGGCAAGTATGGTCAAAATGATGCCCACGGGTGCGGCAACAAAATAGCCGGGCACGACAACTACTGCCAGTGCCAGGATGGATGCAAAGACCGCCATGCCCGCCAGGAACATGATGCCGAACAGTCGGAAAAACTTCTGAAGGCCCAGCGTCCAGCAGTCGGCAAAGGTCACCGGCACGTTGTTCTCCTTGCGATGAATGCCGAAGATCAGCGAACCCTCTGACAGCACGCTGGTGATCCAGAAGAGGATGGTCACTGCGACTGCAATGGTGCCGATCAGGACGATGAGTGCCGGGTCTATGCTGAAATCCGTAAGCTCGGATAATTCGCCCAGCTCGTGCAGCCACTCCCCGTGGTCGTCGTCGTCCTGGAACAGCGTCTTGACGCTGGCGTCTCCGGCCGACACGAAAAAACCGAAGAACCAGAGAAACTTGTGCCGCCAGGCATTCTTGATGGACCGATTGATCAGTTTCATGTAATCCATGACCATGCACTCCTGGACCGCGTTTCATTCCGGTCGCGACTGAAGCATCAGGGAACGGACGGAGGCCACCAAGGTCAACGCCAAAGCGGCCGCCGATCCGCCGGGTGCACTTTCCGTTTCTCCCGCGCCACGCACCAATGTACATTGACTCATGCTCGCACGCGTGTATCTGCTCATCACCGTAGTCATTTGGGGCTGGACGTTCGTCGCCAGCAAAATCTGTCTCCAGTTCCTCACGCCGGCCGAGCTGCTGTCCGCGCGCTTTCTCATGGCGCTGCCGTTCATGCTGCTCGTGGCCTGGTCCCGGCGTACGTCGCTGCGCATAGAGAGACGTCACATCCGAGCCGTGGCAATCGCGGCGGTACTGTTCATCATCCACTTTCTCACTCAGACGATGGGGCTCGTCCATACGTCGGCCACCAACACGGCATGGCTGGTGGCCGTGTCGCCCCTGGCCATGGCGGTGCTCGCCTACCTGATCCTGCGCGAGCGCATCGGTGGCGCGACGATCGTCGGCATCGCCGTGGCTACAGTCGGTGTGCTGCTGCTCGTGTCCCGCGGCAATCTCGCCAACGTCGACTGGCTGTCCCGCGTGGGCGACTGGCTGGCGCTGGCCAGTGCCTTCACGTGGGCACTCTACACGATTGCCACCCGCGATCTGTCGAGGGCGTACCCGCCTATGGCCATCACGGTGCTGATGATGATTCCGGCTGCGTTCCTGCTCACCGGTTATGTCCTGATGACTTCCGGTCTTGGTGCCGTCGCGCGCATGTCGACGGAGGCCGTGGTAGCCCTGGTGTTTCTCGGCATCATCGGCATGGCCATGGCTCACTGGTTCTGGCTCGAGGGTGTGGCGCGCATCGGCGCCGCGCGGGCAGGCGTGTTCCTTTACGTGGAGCCCCTGGCCACGACGGCCCTGGCCGTGCCGTACCTCGGCGAAGCGTTCGGCTGGTACGGTGCCGCCGGGGCCACACTGGTGCTGGCAGGCGTCTTCTATGCCGCGCGCAACGGCAACCGGAAACGGCCGCCGCACAAAGGGCCAGCAGCCTGAGTCAGAAATTCATCACCCGTTCCTCTGGGCATACCAGAATCCCCGGGCAGGGATCGTCCCCCTCTTCCGCTGAGCATACTGGACTCCCCGGGCAGAAACCGTCTCCGCTTGACTTAGCCCCGAAACCTCGCGAGCTTTATTGTTTACGGAAAACCGGGTGAAACCACAAAGCAAAGGACGCTGGAGATGAATACTATTCGCGTGCACCATTCGAAAAACCACGTGGGGTTGCTGTTCTGGGTTGCGCTTTTGAGTCTGGCCCTGATCAGCGGCTGCAGCGACAGCTCCACGGGTGGCGTACCCGTGAACCGGTTTGAAGAGGTCGGTCGCATCATTCTGCCCGGCATCCAGGGGACGGCGGGTGCCGACACGATCGTCGTGGCCACCGACGGCACCCTGTACAAGATCTATCGTGCCTCGCCGGCGGCCCCCGACATCCTGATCGAGATATCCAGCGTCAGCTCGGGCTTCACGTCCACGCTGGCCGACCTCGTGGTCACCAACGACTTGACGACGGGCACCATGCAAAATGGCGTAACCACCGTCGACATGTCACCGACGCCGGCCAATACACCGACGGTGAGCCAGAGCCCGCTGACCGGCACGGGTGTGGTCTCCGCGGTAAGCGTGAACGGCAACACCATGCTGGTCGGTTTCACCAGCTCCGTGGTGGTGTACAGCATCACCACGCCGGCTACCCCAGTGCCCCTGCAGACCTTTGGCTCCAGCTGGCCGATCACCATGGTCGTGAGCGCCGGAACCGGCTTCGTAGTATTCTCGGACAGCGGCTATGCCTGGGTCAACGTGGCCGACACGAACAACATTACGTTCGCGGAGACATGGCACACGCTGCTCAGCAAGTACGCCCGGGGCTCGATGGTGGGCACGACGCTGCACGCCTCCGGCTCCGACGACCTGGTGACGACGTCGAGGATCGGTGTCATCGATCTGACCAACCCGGCTGTGCCCATCGCACTCACGGTGGTCCGACCCATCGTTGGCGTTTTCCGGGACTTCGTCTATCGGGATCAGACCACGTACCTGCTCATGACCGATGCCAGCCTGGTGCGGTATTCGTGGAGTGGGAGTAACCTGGTGCAGACGGAATCGACGCCCATCGCCTGGGACAACCTGGACTTCCGCGGCTTCTACGCCACGGCAGATCGCTATTATGTCGCGATCAATCCGGACTCTCTGCGGATCTATCAACTGGCGAAGTAGCCGGACGTACGCGGGATCGCATCAAGGCTTGCGTCGAGTCCACGTTCAATAGAACCTGACGATTCGATCGGGTGACGCGGGTCACTAGTTCAACAGTTGTGCCGCGAATTCCCAGGCCATACGCGTGGCGCACCAGGAGCGATTGTCGCTACCATAGCTGCCGACAAGGCAGATTGAGTAGTTGGCGCCGGCCAGCGTGACATGAAATGAATCGATGGTTTCGGTGGTGCCCAGCCAGGCTTGGATACATACGGCCATGGCCTGCACGCATTCTGTAGTCACTCCGCCGGGTTCTACACACGCCCGGAACTCCCGGATACACTCACGGAAGGTCTGGAACCAGACCAGCATCAGGTCCGGCGACACGGTGACGGTGGGCGTGAGCAGCCCAGGCATTATGATGGCCGACGAGTGAATGACCCCAGCCGCCTCGAATTCCTGGAGGATTTCCACTTCATACAGCGCGATGGCCGAATCACCCAGTTGCTTGAGGGTCATCGCCGCATCCGACACGGCCCCCGTGTTCAATTCTGCGACGATTTGATCCACCAACCCGCCCAGGAGCGGCTGGCCTGCGGCATCCACGTAGCCGTCCGTGGCACCTCTCAGGGAAGCCTCTACGGCTTCTACTGCACCGAGTCCAGGGCAATCGGGTGCGGCACCCCCTTTGAACACGAAATTCACCAGGTAGATGAGATCACTGGAGTTGACTTCACCGCTCTGGTTTACGTCGGCACAGTCGGAGTGATCTGCCAGCGTGCTTGATTCGGCCCATGCAGCGACCGGCGCGATGGCAAGCCAGGCGATGGCGAGCCCGGCTATGGGCATGGTGAACCATGCGGCTCGGGAACACCGGACGAACTGGAGTGGATTCATGTGGTACCCTTCAGAGTTGTCGTTCCAGGTTGCTTGCAGGATGTACATCGACGGGTCAGCGAGCGAGCAGCTGAGACCCATTCTAAACAGCAATTAACGGCAATCCGCGGGCGGATGCAACCGCCATCGCGGTCCGTCAGTCCCGCCTGGTGAAGACGCGCTCGCTTTCGCCCGAGGCCAGAACCAGCCTCGTCGTCGTCTCGAACGAGGCGGTGATCACGTCACCTTCACGCAGGCTATAACATATGAACTGGCTGTCCGACTGCGGCACCAGTTCGCGGGACGGCGCCTCGCTCGGCATGAGGCCGTAGCAGCGCCCCTGCATCCAGCCGAAGCGCATGGACACGTCGCCCTGTGCAAAGAGCAGGCGGCAATATGTCTTGGCCGACCCGCCGTGCATCCGCGTTCCGATCATATCCACGCCCACGAACGTGCCCAGCGAGTCGAGGGTCTGCCACCACGACTTCAGCTGACCCGCGACGTCGTCGTCGGGTGACATCAGGTCGAACATGGACTCG
>JAUVRN010000018.1 GCA_030597645.1 Candidatus Zixiibacteriota bacterium | reverse complement strand
GGAAACCTCGACGCGCGTTAGCCTCCCTCGCGACCGCACCTGTCCTTAGTGTACACGCTGGCTCTGGCGCAGGTTCAAAGCGGAGGGGCAGGGATTCGAACCCTGGAACCGGTTGCCCGGTTAACTGCTTAGCAGGCAGCTGCCTTCAGCCGCTCGGCCACCCCTCCAGCACAAAGTGCGGCATGCAGGCGCATGCCCCGAGCCCGCCAAAATAGGGATTCCCTCTTGCGGCGCAAGTCGGCAGCACGCCCGGCACGAATCGGAATATCATGCGGAGGGTGGGGGACTCGAACCCCCAAGGGCTTGCACCCGACGGATTTCAAGTCCGTTGCCTTACCAATTAGGTCTAACCCTCCGGGGGCCAATATAGGGGTCACAGACCGGTGTTCAACTTGGAATCGCGGGCCAGGTGCTGTGCAATCTGCCTGCGGTGACTCTCGTCGTGAGCGGCAAAGTGGACCGCGAGGTCATACAGAGTGATCTGCCCGCGCTCCTCGTGGCGGCCCGTGCGCAACCACTCCTCCCGGGACAAGTCGAAGAGCAGGATCACCGATTTCTCCCTCAGTCGCGCGAACTCGTTGATCAGCACCACCGCCTGATGATCGTGTACCGCGCCGTGTTGTGCCATCCATCGAGCCTGATCGGACGCCGGCAGAAACGGATGGTCCTCCGCAAGCATCTTCTCGATACGTGGTAGCAGGGCTTCCCTGTCACAGCCGGTGAGGTGCTGGATGATCTGCAGCGGTGACCACTTGCCGGGTGCGACGGGCTGCGCCAGTCGGGCGCGGCCGGCACCGGAACAGATCTCGAACAGAGCGCGTGGCTGGGAGGCCAGGCGCTCGAGCACACTCTTGAGGTCTTCGACGCCGGGCGATACGTTCACAAGGTGGGGCCCGGCCGGGTCATGAACGAGTAGATCTGCCAGTACCCGTTGTTGGCCACCAGGCCGAACTTGTTGTACACCTGCACACCCCTGGACTTATCCAACCGGGTCACCTCGACCAGAGCCGAATCCCCGCGCACTTCCGCGTCGCCCACGACCATAGTGTGGGTCTGCCAGCGCTTGTGCAGTTCTCCGCCGATCGAGAGCTCCTGGACCAGGCGTGCCACCATCACGGTATCCGCACGCGCCCCGGCATCGGCGAGACCGGTGTCGGGGAGAATAGTGTACGGCGCCTCTACGGTAATGCCCCGGAGGATCGTCAGTGTGTCGGCATTGCCAACCGCACGCAGGAAATCAAGCACGGCTCCGCGAGGATCACCCGAAGAGGGACTGCAGGCTGAAGCGGCCAGGCCCGCCAGCACCAGCAGCCAGATCAGGCGTCTGATCATGATCCGACGTTCCCTGCCAGGGTAAACCGGTGCAGTGTACCCAGCCCGAGGCCGGGCGTGAACGAATAGTCGAGCAAGAGCGTTCGCCAGCGTAGGCCCAGTCCAAACGAAAAACCGGCGATACCCGAGTCCTCAGCCGTCGTCTTGAGGTCCCGTCCCTGCGAGCTGTAACCAGCGCGAAGGGCGATCGGAGCAGGCCGGTTCCGGGTCGCACCCAGCTTGAGTTCACCGCCCACACCGAACCGGACCTTGTTGTTTGTGGGCACCCGGATATCGGCGGTGACCAGCAACGGTGCCTCCCGGAGCTCGTGGCGCAGGCCCGTGATGAACGCAATGGGAAGATCGTCCGCCTCGTCGATGAACGCCGAAGTCTGAGCGCCGAGGTTGATCACCGAGAGGCCGATCCGCGTGCGGTCATCGGGGAGATGTGCGAGCACACCGAGATCTACCGCGAAACCGCTGGCCGAATAGGTGTCGAGCTTTTCGTAGATGCCTTTGACCGAGACTCCGGCGTCGAGGCGAAACCCGACCGATTTCTTGAGACGGCGTTTGACCCTGGCCGACAGCGTGTCGGGGCTGCCCACGACCCGCGTTCCCACGGACAATGTCAGGGCCGCATCCGAAAAGCTGTACGTGCCGAGGTCCTCGTTTAGCAGACCTCGCTTGGGAATGCCGCCGCTGGAGAGATAGGTCAGTGCCGCCCCAACCGTCGTCTCCATCCCGACAGCCTGGCTGTATGTCAGAAAGCCGCTCTGCACGTCCGTGAAGAGGTTGGCATACGTGGCCGACCAATGGCGGAGTCGCTGCTGGGCGAATCCGGCGGGATTGAGCTGAAAGGCCGCTTCATCGTTGACTTCGGCCACGGCGGCCGTCCCGAGAGCCACGAGCCGGGCACTCTGGGGAATCGTCAGAAACGTAAAGCCGGCGGTGCCCGCACCATCGTCGATCTGCGCCCGTGCAGGAGCGACAGCCAGACTCACGGCAAGAAAGGCCCATATTGCACCGCGCATCACCCTGTTGATGCTCCCTACCATCCCTTCACCGTCCTGTTGACTATGTCCTCGGCCAGTTTGGCGATCGCACGTGTCTTGCCCTGGTCCTCGGTCTCGGTTTCGGCCTCATAGATGCCCCACTGCACCATCTCACCTTCTTCCCATATCACATTGCGTCGGACCGGATCCTCCAGACGCGCCGAGATCGTGATGATGACCCGGTATTGTTGCACCGTCTCATCAGCTTTGTAGGTAAATGGCCGGCGAACGAACCCGGTCACCGTCCCCCGCAGGACGGCCGCGGCCCGCCGCTCGTTGACCACGGGCAGGGTCCCATCCTGAATAGAGCCGTTGATCACACCCTCCGTCAGCAATTCCCGTATACCGTACTCTCGGGTGCGGTTTTCGAACAGGGGTATCGCCACGTCGGCGTACTCCTGGCGACCCGCCGGATCAAAGCTGTACGGGCCACATCCTCCCGCGGTGAGCCACAGGGCCATGGCCGCAGCAACCACTACCGGGAGCCGGAACGAGGCCGGTATCATCCGTCGCATAGGCTTCCCTGTTGTACCACCGTCCGGCCGCCCTTGATGACCGAGTGCGCCAGATTGACACCGAAATGGAAAGGCAATTCCCGGTGGTCCTCCATGTCCCAGATCACCAGGTCAGCCTGGTAACCCGGTGCGATCGAACCGATTCGATCGCCGCGCCCCACGGCCCACGCCGCGTTGGTGGTCATGGCCACCCAGCACTCGGCCGCCGTGAAGCGATAATACTGCGCCGCCAGAGCTGCCGCCATCTGGAGAGATTCGGTGTTGCAGGAGCCCGCGTTGCAATCGGTGGCAAGCGCCACCGCCGCACCCGCCTCCACGAGCCGACGACCGGGGGCAAAATGCGTTGCACCCAGCGAAAAACTGGTGCCGGGGAGGAGTACAGCCAGCGTGTCGCTCTCCGACAGGGCGCGAACCCCACCGTCGGAGATCCGGATGAGATGACCCGCTGATGTGGCCCCCACCTCCGCGGCCAGTACGGCACCGCCGGTGGACGCCAGTTCGTCAGCGTGCAGCTTGAGCTTCAGCCCCCTGTCGCGGGCGGCATGTTGAAGTGTGCGCGTCTCTTCGATGGAGTAGACACCGCGGTCACAGAACACGTCGGAAAACTCCGCCAGCCTGTCGCGCTCTACTGCGGGAAGCATCTCGTGGATCACCAGGTCGATGTACGCCTTGCGGTCGGAGCGGTATTCATCCGGGATCTCGTGTGCACCGAGAAACGTCGGCACCAGGTCGATGGGGAGCTGTCCGGCCAGTGTCCGTATGGCCCTCAGCTGTGCCAGCTCACTGTCCACGGAGAGCCCGTAGCCCGACTTGGCTTCGGCGGTGGTGGTGCCGTACGCGAGCATGCGTTCCAGACGTGCGGCGGTATACAGGACAAGCGCATCGGAATCGGCTGCGCGTGTGGATCGTACCGTGGCCCGGATGCCGCCCCCGGCCTCGGCGATCTCCTCGTAGGAGCGGCCTTCGATGCGCATCTCGAATTCACTGGCGCGGTTGCCGGCGTAAACAGGATGCGTGTGCGGGTCGATCAGCCCGGGGCTGACCACGTGCGCCGTCGCATCGATCTCCGTGCAGGCGTCGTCGCGCCGGACGCGCGACAGCACTTCAACCGACGTGCCCACGTCGATAATCCGGTCGCCGGCCACGGCCACGCAGCCATCGGGTATAATGCAGAGCTCCCGCAGCTGTGCTCCCCGCCTGGGCGATCCCACGGGCGCCAGCGTCAGCAGCTCGCGCGCATGAGACACGACGAGAGTGGCCGCTTCTGTGGCGGCCGGTCGGCTGGATGCTGGTGGAGTACCTGTATTCACCGGGCCGTCAGGTGGAAGCAGGAGTCCGGGACGGCTCCGGGGCCACCGTACCCGTCAGGCCATCAGCCATGGGGATCTTGCAGCCGAAGCGGCGGGCCGTGTCCACGGCCTCATCGTATCCGGCATCGACGTGGCGGAAGATGCCCATCAGCGGATCGTTCGTGAGAACGCGCTCCAGCCTCCTGGCCATCTGACGCGTACCGTCTGCCACGATGACCTGACCCGCATGCAGCGCCAGACCCATGCCGACACCGCCACCGTGGTGAAACGAGACCCATGATGCGCCTGAGACTGCATTGAGCAGGGCGTTGAGAATGGGCCAGTCGGCCACCGCGTCGGAGCCGTCTTTCATGGCCTCGGTCTCTCGATTGGGCGATGCCACCGACCCGCAGTCCAGGTGATCGCGCCCGATGACGATGGGTGCCGTGATTTTGCCCCGTTTCACCAGTCGGTTGATCTTGTCGCCGAAGAGTGCCCGCTCGCCCATGCCCAGCCAGCATATACGAGATGGAAGTCCTTGGAATGGGACCTTTTTGCGGGCAAGCTTGATCCATCGCTTCAACGGCTCGTTGTCCTTGAATGTACGCAGCACCATGCGATCGGTCTCGGCAATGTCATTGGGGTTGCCGGACAGGGCGACCCATCGGAACGGGCCCTTGCCCTCGCAGAACAGGGGTCGGATGTACTCGGGCACAAAGCCGGGGTAGTCGAAGGCATTGTCGACGCCGGCCTCCTGGGCCGCGCCGCGGAGGTTGTTGCCGTAGTCGAAAGCGATGGCACCCCGGGCCTGCAGGTAGAGGATGGCCCGGCAGTGGATGGCCATACTATGCATGCTGCGTCGCACGTAGTCCTCGGGGTCCCGCGTCCGCAGACCCAGTGCTTCCTCCAGCGTGATATCGTTAGGGACGTAGCCGCCCAGGGGATCGTGCGCAGACGTCTGATCCGTCACCATATCGGGAATCTCGTCCCGCCTGACCAGCTCCGGCAGGATGTCCGCGCAGTTGCCCACCAGGCCCACGGAGAGCGGCTTGCCCTGGGCCTTGGCCTGGAGCACCCACTTGAGTGCCGTATCAAGCGAATCGGTCGCCCTGTCACAGTAGCCGATGTCCACCCGCCGCTGAATGCGTGACGGGTCGACCTCGACCACCAGAATGGCACCGTCGTTCATGGTCACAGAAAGAGGCTGGGCACCGCCCATTCCACCCATTCCGCCGGTGAGGGTCCAGGTACCGGACAGCGAGCCACCGAAGTGCTTTTGGGCGGCAGTAGCAAATGTCTCATAGGTGCCCTGGAGAATGCCCTGCGTACCGATGTAAATCCAGGAACCGGCCGTCATCTGGCCGAACATCATGAGGCCGAGCCTGTCGAGCTCCCGGAAGTGGTCCCAGGTGGCCCACTTCCCCACCAGGTTAGAGTTGGCAATCAGTACCCGGGGCGCCTCCGGGTGCGTGGTGGCGATGCCCACGGGCTTCCCCGATTGTACCAGCAGCGTTTCGTCGTCTTTGAGCTCGCGCAGGGACCGCATGATCGCAGCGTAGCAGTCCCAGTTGCGAGCGGCCTTGCCACCCCCGCCGTATACAACGAGATCCTCCGGCCGCTCGGCGACAGCCGGATCGAGGTTGTTGCAGAGCATGCGCAGAGCCGCCTCCTGCTGCCAGCCCTTGCACGAAATCTGCGTCCCGGTGGGTGTTTTCTCTGCTTTCATATAGCCGGCCCCCGCATAGCGTACGGGATCGGCGGGAATCAGTCAACGTCTATCAAAGCTGCCAAACGGCCTGTTCAATAAGGGCTTTCGGCTGCCACACTCCATAAAGAAAGGGGGGCCGAAGCCCCCCGCGAATCCGATTCGTCCTTAGCTCCTACCACCACCACTTGCCGATGGGGGCAGGACCATTTCCGTAAAGGAACGCTTCGAGGTAGTCGACGTCGGCCTGGTCGACGGAGCCGTCGTTGTTGACGTCGCCGTTTTCGGGCCGAGGGATCGGTGATGCGGTGGTTCCGCCTGACGTAACCCAGCGATACAGCCATGTCAGGTCGAGGAAGTCGTAATTGCCGTCGGCGTTGACGTCGCCGCGACGGAAGCCGGCCGTCAGGTTGGCGCCCATGACGGCATCCCTACCTGCGTTGGACAGGCTGCCATTCTGGTCCCAGCCCCAGAGCGCGTAGCGCACGTAGACGGTGTCATTGGCCGCCAGGTGCAGCGTGTCGAAGCAGACCGCCAGCGACATATCATCGTCACGGATCAATCCACCGCGCGAGTTGACTCCGGGCGTGGAGACGTAATCGTAAATGTGATCCACCAGCGGCTGGAACGCCCCCGACGGATACACCTCGTCCGGGTTGTACACTCCGTACACACTGTAGAAACCGGTGGCCGTATCGAGGGTGCCGTCCAGTTCTGCGAACGGTACGCCTGGCGCCGGCAGCTTGATGACTCCGTATGCGGACTGCAGGCTGGTCGGGTCATACATGTAGACGTTGCCTATCCCGACCTGGGTGGTGAGCACGTCGTTGTTCCCTGATTCAATGTCCCAGTCCATGAACGCACCCAGGTAGATCACGCTGTCTATGGGTGTAGCGTTCCGGTTGATGATGCGGGTCTGGACGAGCTTGAATGACGCCAGGCCCTGCGAGGCCAGGTTGAAGCCGACGTGCATCTCGTGGACTTCTACCCCGAAGGCGTACGTCTGGGCGCTGTCCGGGAACCCGATCGAATCGATGTACACCGACTGAGCAATCGAGCCGGTGACGGTATCGAGACCTGTAAAGGTGCCCAGTGCGGTGTCACGGGTGATACGCAGGAAGTCGTTGGGCTGGAATTCCTGCCAGTCGTAGACGTCCCAGGCCGTGCGAACCGAGTCGCCGTTGACGAACCCCGTGATGAGGAAGGATCCGTCAAACATAGACGCGGAGTTGTCCCCTTCGACCCAGAAGATGGAGTCGTCACCGTTACCCATCGAGCCGTGGTTGGTGATCATACTGTAGGCGTCGACGGCCCGGATCGTATCCTGCTCCTGCGCAAAGCCGAAAATGGCATCCACCGGAATGACCGGCGATCCGAGGGTCGAATACGAGGTGTCCTCCGGGAAGAAGTCCGGATCATTCTGATTGAGAACGATGTAGTTGCGAACGGTCGTCCGCGGAGTCTGACCGGTCTCGTCGATGCGCAGCGCGATGTCGATCATAGCACCCCCACCCACCGTAGCGGGGGTCGTGTTCTCCACCGCAATGACCTGGTCGACCGCGGCCTCGGCCAGCCGCTGACGCGTCCAGTCGCTCACATACGGCGTCCAGATCTCCGATTCGGCATCCAGGCCCTGCCTGAGCAGACCGCGTTTCCAGTGAAGCATGGAGGGGCCTGTCGGGAAACCCATCACGAAGTCGAGATAGCTACTGGCCATCTGATCCGCCACGGCATGTGCACGGGCCGCGAGTGCCGGGTCGGTGGCCATAACGACGGCCGCCAGCGACACGGTGTCCACACCAAAGCTGCTGATCGTGAGATCCGCACAGCCAATATTGGAGAGGGCATTGTAAATCGTATCTGTGGTGGTGTTGCCCGAACCCGGGAGTGCGTTGGCCTGGAAGACCGTCGTCTGCAGGACTTCCATGCGCGGACGATCGGTGCCGGTCACCTGGAAAGAGGCCAGCTGACCGTTGCCGTTACCCAGGCGTGAACTGCGCGTGGACCTGAGCACCTGGCTGTCGAGAACGACCGTTCCATGCACCAGCCCCGTGAAGGTGCGCGTCCAGAGAACGTCGCCGGTAAAGCCGTCGAGCAGGTACCATACACCGGCACGCGTGCCGGCGAATACGTACGGATTGCCGGTCGCCTCGCAGGTGACCGTCAACGGCATCGGAACACCGGCGCCGTCCAGCGGATTGTGCCAGAGACGGGCGCCGTTGGACTTGTTGAGCGCGATGACACCCTTGGGATTCTCCGCGCCGACGAAGATGCCGTCGGTACCGACGTACACTATGCCCTCGCCGAGCACCGGTCCCCCGTAGAGTACGCGCCCTATCGGCTGGGGCGAACCCCAGAGGATACCCGCACCGCTGCCGTCTTCGAGGTTGACGTCGATCGCACCCACCGCACCGTCGTACGGGAAGTGATCGAAGCCGCTTGCGTCGTCACGGATGTTCGACTGGTAGTACAGGATCCCGCTCTCGTAGGAGAGGAAACCGGAGAACCCTTCTTCGTCGAGCGTGGGGTCCAGGAAGATCGCCGAGGGATCTTCCAGCTCCCACTTCGGCGTACCGTCCGCAGCGCGGAAGGCGTACAGCCGGCCGTTCGTGAGAATGCTGGAGCCACTCACCGTGCCCACAAACAGGAGCGAATCGCCGTCGGAGGCGAGCCCGTTCATGATACCGCCCTCAGACAGAGGTGCCGGGTTGGTGGCCCAGCCCGAGAAGAGCGTTCCCGTGTACTTGTTCAGAGCAAACAAGTCGCCGTTGTTGCTGCCGAAGAACTCCGTGCCCCAGTACACGATACTATCGATGAGCACCGCGGGCGCGAAGCGAGTCGGCCCCCGTGGTATCGGCGGCGGCGACGTGGAATTGTACGACCAGACCAACGAGCCATCGACGACTCGAATACAGTTGAAGGAGTTGAACGCACCACCGCCCACGTAGACGAGACTGTCGTCCACCGTGACGTTACAGCGCATATCCTGTCCCCAGACCGGGAAGCTGTCCCGTGGTCCGGTCTGCCACAGTTCGGCGCCCGTACGGGCATCGTAGCAGGTGAGGAAGTTGTTGTAGGTTAGAAACGCCAGCGGGTCTTTGACCACGACGTTCGTGAACGCCGAGACGTTGGCCCCGAGGTTTACCAGGTCGCCCTGAGCAATCCAGTCCAGGGTCAGCTGGCACTCGTTGCTGATAGACGCACCGGAACGCATCGTGCGCTGGAACGAGCCGCCGTACGTGGGCCAGTCCGGCTGCGCACCGGGTGTACATGCGGGCGGATCACCGCAGCACAGTTCCGCGCGGACGAAGAAGTTGACGTCCACGCCCCAGCCATCGAGAATCAGCTCCCAGCCTGCCGGTGGCCCCGCCCAGAATTCGCCGGAGCGCATGGTTCCCGAGGTACCGTCATCGGAGAGCAACACCATGGTGTCCGCATCTGTACCGAAGCGCCGCAGCACAACGCAGAAGTCCTTGTCGAAGGTCAGGCCCTGCCCGGAGAAATCCACGACGTTGGGACCGGACGGGAAAAAAGTCAGGGCACCGAAGGGGACATCGATGGAGGAGATGAGCGTATCCGGAAACCCTCCAGCTTCAGAGTAAATGTCGACTGTGGTACCCGGCGTTCCCACCATGCCGTTTGCGGCGTCCGCCACCCAGAACTGGACGGTCTTGAGCGTACATGTGAACGTAGGCGAGAATCGCACGAATTGCATGGTATCCCCGAAGGTGTCTGGAGAGAGCCAGATGAAAGCCGCCGTCCCGTCGTCATACTGCACCGTATCGCAGCCGGCCGAAGGGGCCGCGCCGCGTACCGGTACCCGGTATTCTTCGGCCAGGGGAATGGGGTTGCCTCTGGGTGCCGCATGAGCCGGCGTGATCGCGATTCCCATCGCCAGTACGACGGCGACGAATAACAGCAGTGACCGATTGGGACAGCGCATCGGTTCCCTCCTTGGTATGAGCAAATTCCTTTTTCGCTCTTCCTTAAATACAGACCTGATTGTGGCGCCGGCCATCCATACCGGCACCACGTCCACCCGTTATTGCGTATCGGCCTCCTGGGTCCACATCATAATAGAAACCTGCCCCCGATTGAGGCCGTAAATCCCTGTGCCCGCAGCGCTTTTGTGTGATAATCGGTACCGATTTGCTCGCCCCACGGGAAACAGGTGCCGGGAGACCCTCACTACTGGTGGCTCCGGCAGGGGCCCTGGCGTCCGGTCCCTCCCTCTCGGGCCCGGTCTGACCTCCCTCGCTCCCGAGATTCGGGCGCGCTGTCGACGGGGCGAACCGAATGTGCCACAACGTGTAAAAACGAATACCACGCATTTCAAGGTCCGGCTGGGCCCGATCCCTGGCAAGCGCATTTTGGATTGCACCGGTCGCAGGCGCCGGGTACGTTGACCCCGGGCGTCAGGTGGTTTCCGGTGAAATGGAGGGGCTTTTCGGCATCGGGACCCGCCAGGGGGAAATATGAATCAGGTCGAGACCGGGTCGCCGGATGCCGGGAGCAGGCGGCGTAACCCGAAACAGCGCGATTCCGTCGCGCTCCAAAAGAGACTCCGACTGGCCGGCTGGGCCGCGCTGGCCATGTTGGTCGTATTCGTCGGCTGGCTGGGCTGGCTCTACCTCTACGAGCTTCCCTCCTTCTCGCAGCTCAGAGAATACAAACCGCAGCTCGTCACGCGCCTGTACGCGAGGGACGGTTCGACCTTTCAGGAGTACTACCTGCAGCGCCGCATCCTCGTGCCGTACGACAGGATTCCGCCCTACCTGGTAGATGCATTGCTGTCGGCAGAGGATCGAAGTTTCTTTTCGCACTGGGGCTTTGACCTGCGCGGGTTTTCGCGAGCCCTGGCCGTCAACCTGATGGCGGGCGGCATCGAGCAGGGTGGATCGACGGTGACCCAGCAGCTCGCCCGGATGCTCTTTCTCACCCGCACCCGGACCATCGAGCGCAAGCTCAAGGAAGTCCTGACCGCGATCAAGATCGAGCGGGCATATAGTAAGTACGAGATCCTGGAGATTTACCTCAATCAGTACTACTTCGGCCATGGCGCCTACGGGGTCCAGGCGGCAAGCCAGGTCTACTTTGGCAAAGACGCTCAGGATATCGACATCCATGAGGCCGCCATGCTGACCGGGCTGCTTCAGGCCCCCTCTCGGCTGGACCCGTACCGCAACATCGAGGGTGCCACGGCGCGTCGCAACATGGTCCTCAGCATGATGGTGGATGCCGACCAGCTCGATCGCACGCTGGCCGACAGTCTCAAGGTGCAGCCGATTCTGCTCATGCCGCGAATCGATGAGCGAGGTACGGCGCGCTATTTTTCCGAGATGGTACGCCGGTATCTCGAGGACAAGTATGGCGTCGATGCGCTGTACGGCAGCGGCCTGCAGATCTACACGACGCTCGACCTGCAGGCACAGCAGAGCGCGGAGCGGATCGTCCAGGAGAATCTTGCCAACCTGCAGAACTGGTTCGAGGCACACCACGATTCATCGGACACCAATGCCACCGTGATCGATACCATCCTCGAAGTCACGGATTCGCTGGGTGCGATAGTCACGGACTCGGTGGGTGCGACAGTAATGGACACCGTGCGCGCGTACAAGCCGTTGCAGGTGGCTTTTGTGGCGATCGACAATGCCACCGGCGACATCGTGGCGTTGATCGGCGGCCGCGATTTCGATGAGTCCAAGTTCAACCGGGTGGTGCAGGCCAGCAGGCAGGCCGGATCCGCGTTCAAGCCTATCGTGTATACCGCCGCCATCGACAACGGCTTCAAGCCGACGGACATATTCTACGACTCGCCCATCGTGCTCACGCTGGGCGGCAAGGAGTGGCGGCCGCACAACTACGACAACAAGTTTCTCGGTCCGATGACGCTGCGTCGGGGACTGGCCGACTCCCGCAACCTGGTGGCTATCAAACTCATGGGTGCGGACCGCAGTGATCACGCCATCACGCCCGAGCAGGCGATCTTCTATGCACGCCGCATGGGCATCACGTCGCCGCTGGCGCCCTATCCTTCCCTGGCGATCGGTGCCGGCGACGTGTCCCCACTGGAGCTGACCGCAGCCTACACCGTGTTCCCGAACGGCGGCATTCTCGTCAAGCCACGGTACATCATCAAGATCACCGACCGCAACAACACGGCTCTGGAACAGAACCCGCCCCAGCGCGAAGAGGTGCTGTCGGCCAAGACGGCCTACATCATGACCACGATGCTCCAGTCGGTAGTGGATGAGGGCACGGCCGGGAGCACCCGCTGGCGGCACGGATTTCGCTGGCCCGCCGGCGGCAAAACCGGCACCACCGACTTCGCAGTGGACACCTGGTTCGTCGGATTTACGCCCTATCTCACATGCGGCGTCTGGATCGGGTTCGATGACAAGACGTCCACTGGGGACACCCGCTCGGGCTCCACCAACGCCCTGCCGATCTGGTCGCAGTTCATGAAGGCCTACCACGAGGGTCTCGCCTATCGTGACTTCGAACCACCTGCGGGCATCGTACACGTCAACGTATGTCTCGAATCAGGCGAACTGGCCACCGAGCACTGCACGCGTACCCGGCTCGAGGTGTTTCGCGAGGAGGGTGAACCGACCGTACCCTGTCACCTGCACGAGGGTGGGGTTCGCAAGGACAGCGACCCGTTCGGACCCAAGCGCAAGAAGGATCCAACCCGGGTGCGCTTCTAGCAACCTGCTCGTGCCCTCAGTTGGATCAGACGCCTGTTCTGAGATAGGTTCTTGTCGCCCCAACGCCGCCGTTTGGCCATCATGTTCCCGAAAGGTAGCCTATTATGAATACCATGAATCCACCGGTGCCGCCGGATAGGCGGCAATCCTGTCTATTACCGTGGCTCCTGCTGGGTGTAGTGGTCCTCGGCCTGGCCGGTACGGCCTGGTGGGGCTACCAGAAACGTGAGACGGTCGCCCAGTACGCGGTCTCTGCGATCGTGGATCAGCAACTGAGTCAGATGCTTCCCGAGGGCGTCGACGCCACACACACGGCGATCCGCGTGTCCGCCATCATGAAGGCGATACAGGACGGCCGCTTCGACGCGGAGCGACTGGGCGGCATGGGGCGCATGTTCCGAGACTACTACGACGATCGGGCGCTTGATCGTAACGAGCTGGAGTCGC
>JAUVRN010000353.1 GCA_030597645.1 Candidatus Zixiibacteriota bacterium | reverse complement strand
TGCGTGTCGCTAGGATTATGAGTCCCGACGAGATCAATCATGCGAGGGAGACACATTCATGTTACGACGGATAGCAACAGTTCTCACGGTGGCTTTGATGGCCGCCGCAAGTAGCGCGGCGTCGGTCGTGGCCACCGAGCTCGGAGCACTGACCGAAGGGCGACAACTGGGCGACTTCACCACCGAGACCCTGTACGAGGATGCCACCGGCGGCGTCATGGGCGCCCGGTTCCGGCACACCCGGACAGGCATGGTGCTCGACCTGCTGAGGATTCAAACCGTGTCCGGGGCCTTTGTGTGGGTCAATTCATTCCCCCCGACCGACCAGGGCGAGCCCCACACCTGCGAGCACCTGCTCCTGGGCAAAGGCACCAAGGGTCGCTACGTGGCGTCGCTGGAAGACATGTCGCTGGGATCCAGTTCGGCGTTCACCATGCAACTGCATACCTGCTACCACTACCACACGGCGGCCGGCGCGGACGTGTTCTGGCAGCTCATGGAGGCCAAGCTCGACGCCATGCTGCAGCCGACGTACTCGGACGAGGAGATCCGTCGCGAGGTCTGCAACATCGGTTACCGGATCGACCCGACCGACAGCTCGCTGGTGCTCGAAGAGAAAGGCACCGTCTACAATGAGATGGTCTCGTCCTTCGAGCGGCCCTGGGCCAACCTGGGGATCGCGCTCGACCTGATGCTGTTCGGCCCGACTCATCCCCTGTCCAACAACTCCGGGGGAATCCCCGACGACATCCGTTCGATGACGCCGGAGGACCTGCGCCGGTTCCACGCCGAGAACTATCGCCTGGGCAACATGGGCATCATCGTATCGCTGCCCTCCGACATGGATCTCGACACCAGCCTGCAACGGATGTCGGAGATTCTTGCGCGGGTACAGCCGCAGGCCGAGCTCGACAGCGATCCGGCCGCGTTCGAGGATCGCCTGCCGCCTCCCCGGATGGCGCCGGCCGGCGAGATCCGCATTTCACACTTTCCCAACCAAAACGAGAGCGAGCCCGGCCTGCTGGTTTACGCCTGGCCCTCCACGCTGCACGCGGACAACAACGAACTCTATATCCTGGAGCTGCTGTTTGAAAATGTGGCCGGTGGCGAGACGTCTGATCTGTACCGCATGTTCATCGACTCCAAGACCCGCAAGCTGGACATCGGAGCCACGGCCATCTTCAACTGGATCGGCTCCGAGCCGGGCCACCCGATCTACGTAGGCTTCAACAATATCAGCCAGGACGCCACCAGCGAGACCATGATCGACTCGATCCGCGGTCTCATTCAGGCACGCCTCACTGAGATCGCCGGCTGGGCCAACGGCTCTGACGAGCTGGCCGAATTCAACGAACGCACCATGGGGCGCATACTCGAAGGGCGGCGCAGCCTCCGCAAATTTCTCAACTCGCCCCCCGGATGCGGCTTCCGCAGCAGCGGCGCGGGCTGGTTCGAACATCTCAGGAATCTCCAGAGGACGGAAAGTTTCCGCAAGAGCCTGGCGCTCACGGATGAATTCACTCTTGCCGAATCGCTCCTCGCCACAGAGGCGAACTTTTGGGCCGAGTACATACACAGGTGGAACCTGGTGTCGGTACAACCGTACGCCGTCGCGGCACGACCCGATCCCAACATGATCGCCGAAGGCGAGGCAGCACGCGACGCGCGCATCGACGCCTTCGTGCAGGAGCTCGAGACCCGGTACGCCGTGACCGACGCCAACGCGGCCCGGGAACGGTATCGTGCCGAATACGACGAAGCCACCGCCGTGATCGATGCAGAAGCGGCGACTATCGAGATGCCCCGCTTCGTCGATTCACCTCCCCTCACGCTGGACGACCAGCTTGACTTTCGCACGGACGACATGGACGGCGTACCGGCTGTGGTGTCCACGTTCGAAAACATCACCAGCGGGACGATAGGTGTCGCGTGCAACCTCGACGTGGTCGAATACGATCAACTGGTGTTCGTTCCCGCGTTGCCTGCCATGCTCACGGACGTGGGCGTCATCCGCGACGGCACACCACTTCCCTACGACAAGATGAAAGAGGCCATCCGGCGCGAGATCCTGTCGCTGAGTGCGTACTTTTCCGTCAACTACCGCACGCGTCGCGCCGAGTTGGTGATCAAGGGCGCGGGCAGCGACCTGGACGAATCGCTGCAGGCGCTGGACTGGATGGACCTGGTGCTTACGTCACCCGACTGGCGCCCGGACAACCTCGGCCGCATCCGCGACGCCATCGACCTGACGCTCAAGAGCCGCCGCAATACCATGCGCTGGCGCGAAGAGGCCTGGGTACAGGATCCGGCGCGCGCCTGGTGGCAACAGACCGACCCTATGCTGCTCACGGCAGACTGCTTCCTGACGCAGGCCCACGCGCTGCACCGTCTCCGATGGATGCTCAAGGACCCGGTACCGGAAGAGAACCGCGACGACTTCGAGGCGTTCGTACAGTCGCTGGCGGACGCGGGCCAGACCGGAAACCGTGAGGATATCCTGGCCCTGCTGGATGCGATGAACGGAGACGGTAGCGGTACAGGACAGGCACCGGCCCTGGTCGATCAACTGGCCGGCCTGCCGGAGCGCGCCGCGGCACCGGCTCGGGACATGGTGGCCGACCTCAAACTGAGTCTGGGCGACGTGCCCGACGAGACGCGGGCGGAGGATTGGAAGTATCTCTGCAAACAGATGTCCGCAGATCTGGCACGGGAGCCTGTAGAAGCGCTGGCCGACATCGATGCGCTGATCATTCGCCTGCTGCGCCGCGACAATGTGCGCACCTTCGTGATTGCGAGTACCGGCACGCAGGAAGCGCTTGAGCCGAAGCTCCAGTCGATGCTGGAAGGATTCGACCCCAAGGAGTCCAAGCGCAGGAACCTGGAGTCCAAGCCGATCGTCGTGACGCGTCTGCAAAGCCGCCGGTCCGACAAGGCGGCACCGCGCTTCGTCGGGCTGGTCAACGAAAACACCCGCTCCGGCGTGTTCGTCAATACGGCCCCGTGTGCCAGCTACGAAGAGACGGACCAGGAGACGCTGCTCAACTTCCTGTCGGCGCGGCTTTACGGGGGCGGCGGCGCACACAGCATGTTCATGAAGACCTGGGGCGCAGGCCTGGCCTACTCCAACGGTCTGCGCAGCAACGAGAGCACGGGCCGGCTGATCTACTACGCCGAGCGTTGTCCCGACCTGGCGCAGACCATGCAGTTCGTCGTCGACGAACTGAAGACTGCACCCTTTGACACCACGCTGGCGGAGTATGCCGTGGCACAAGCCTTCAGCGTGTCCCGTACGGGGCGTCGATACGAGGCACGCGGTGAGGCCTTGGCT
>JAUVRN010000015.1 GCA_030597645.1 Candidatus Zixiibacteriota bacterium | reverse complement strand
CTCGGCCTTCCTGATGCGTCCCGGAGAGATATACTTTTTCCAGTCCTCGCTGTGAACGTGCTTGATCTCGCGCGCGAACGACATCTCGATGATGGTCAGCATGCCGAACAGCCACATTCGCACCGCCGGCTTGAGCAGATCGCTGCGTGTAATAATGCCACCGACGTGCCCCAGCGTGTTGACGAAGATCTGGAACCTCGTTTGCAGGCGGGCGATCACATCGACCAGGGGCTCCGAATCCGACAGGACCTCGTCCTCCTCAAACGGTGTGATGTGATCCTGGAGCTTTCCTGCCACCAGGTCGTCGCGCCGAACGTAGCCGACGCCCCGGCCTTCCCTGCGCACGCCGGCCAGCCGGAGCTTGCGCCCGGCCATGAACGCCTCGGTGGCCACGGCATCCGCGTCCCCGTCAAAGGAGACGAGATGCTCGGCGATCATGGCCGCCGTGAAATTGTCCATGAACAGCCGGCGAAGACTCGATTCGGAGGACTCGATGATGCGCATGGCTTGAGGAGCTCCTACGGGGCGGGAATGCCCTCGATGACACGGAAGGTGTCGCGGGCGATGAGCAACTCCTCGTTGGTGGGGATCACGTATAGCTGGCGCTCGGAATCGGGCGTGGGAATGGCCCCGGTCTGACCACCGGTGATCCTTTCGTTGGCTTCCGAATCCAGGACCATCCCGAACTTGTCCAGACCCCGGCAGATGCGTTTGCGGATGTCCGGCGCGTTCTGACCGATCCCGCCGGTGAAGATGACGGCACTCACACGGTCGAGGATGGCCATATACGCGCCCACATACCGTCTGACTCGCTGACAGAAGACGTCGATGGCCAGTCGCGCCCGCCGGTCGTTGTGCTCTTCCTCCTCGGCCAGGAGGTCACGCATGTCGCCCGTGAGACCGGAGATCCCGAGCAGCCCCGAATGCTTGTTGAGCAGGGTGGTGATCTCGGAGAGCGTCATGCCCTCCTTGTGCATGAGAAACTCGATGATCGCGCTGTCGAGATCGCCCGCCCGCGTGCCCATGATCAATCCCTCGAGAGGTGTGAATCCCATCGAGGTGTTGAACGAAGAGCCTTCCTCGATGGCGCAGGCAGAACAGCCGTTGCCCAGATGCAGGGTGATGATGTTGACGTCTTCACGCTTGAGGCCGAGCATCCGCCGGTAGCGATAGGCCACATACCGGTGGGACGTGCCGTGAAATCCGTAGCGACGCAGTTTGTGCCTGCGGTACAGGTGATATGGCAGACCGTACAGATAAGACGTCTCCGGCATGGTGGAGTGAAACGACGTGTCGAATACGGCCACCTGCGGCACGCCGGGTCCCAAAACCTCCTCGATGGCGCGAATACCCCTGAGGTTGGCGGGATTGTGCAGCGGCGCGAGATCGATGCAGTCCTCGATGCCCTTGCGCACCGTCTCGTCTATGCGCACCGAGTGTCGAAACGCTTCCCCGCCGTGGACAACTCGGTGACCGACCCCGTCGATGTCCGAAGCGGCGTGCACCGACTCGATCTGCGAGTCCCTGGAGATGATCCAGCGCAGGATTCGATCCACGGTGGCACGGTGATCCCTGAGCGGCTCGTCAAAACGGATCGCTTCGCGGCCCTCCGCCTGGAAGGTCAACAGCGCGTGTCCGCCGATACGCTCGACCATGCCGTGCGCCAGCCTGCGGTCCGCATCCGAATCGATGAGTTCCTGATTGGTTTCGATGATCTGGAACTTCACCGAGGAAGAACCGCAATTGAGTACCAATATGTGCATATCGAGTTTTGCCCCCTGTTTGACGCTGAGTCGCCGCGCTCCCGCGGACGTCGCGGCGTCCGCTCTACGCTCTAGAGAGAAAAAGCTAAGAACCCGCCGGGGTCAAACAAACGCGGATGGGCACTGGCAGCCCGGCGGAAAAATCATTTCGGCTACGAATCCGGCGCTCCGGTCACTAGGCCACCGCGCCGCCGCAGGAGGACCCGGCGCCGGCCGTACAGCCGAAGCAGTGCTGCCCGGTGGCGATCCGCCGCAGGGCCAGCCGCTCCAGGTCGAAGTCGAAGATCGTCATCCCGGGATGGTCGGCGATCCTCAGGTCGAGCATCTGGTTGAAATCGCAATCGTAGATCCGGCCGTCCCAGGACACGCTGACCAGGTACCGGCACATCACCCCTGCGGCCGCCTGCGGGTTGAACGCCTGTACCAGACGCTCCATGTAAGGCTGGAGATTGCCGGAGTCTTCTAGGTACTCGAGAAAGCGGGCGATGGGCATGTTGGTGATGGTGTACAGGTCGTTGAATTCGACACCGTAGCGACGGTGGAGTTCACGTTTCCAGTCCTGGGCCAGGGACGACTGGCCGGCAGGCAGGAAGGCCCCCACGGGATTGGTGACCAGGTGCAGGTGCAGGCCCGAGCCCTCCCGGCCGTAGCCAATGCCGTTGAGCAGGCGGAGCGCTTCGATGGACTTTTCGAACACGCCGACGCCGCGCTGCGCATCGGTCTGTTTGGGCAGGTAGTAGGGGAGGGACGCCACGATCTCTACACGGCGTTCCGCCAGGAACGCAGGGAGATCCTGACACGGTCCGGTGAGCAGGGTGGTCAGGTTGCAGCGATGCATGACATGTGCACCGACGTTGAAGGCACCGTCAATCAGCTCGCGCAGGTGCGGATAGATCTCGGGGGCACCGCCGGTAACGTCGAGGGTCGGGATATCGTAGCGCTCGAGTACGTCGAGGCACGCCCGCATGACCTCCAGGGACATGACCTCCGTCCGGGCGGGACCGGCATCGACGTGGCAGTGGCGGCAGGTCTGGTTGCACAGCTTACCGACATTGACCTGCAGCGTATTGACCTCGAGTGCCTTGAGGGGCATCAGGGTACTGTCGGCCAGCGCCCCTTCGAAGCGCCGGGGCAGCACCAGCGCTTCGAGGTGAGCCCGCTGCACCGCGGGATTCGCCAGACCGTGCGCCCGGCCGACCAGGGAGGACTCGCCCATCGCCTACCTCTGCAGCCTGTGCGCCACGTTCCGCATCTGCACGCCGTGTACCAGGGCCGATCCACCGCGAATGGCGGCTGCCACGTGCACGGCTTCGGTCATCTGCTCTTCATTGCTGCCCTTTTCAAGGCAGGCCTGTGTGTACGCGTCGATGCAGTACGGACACTGCACGGTATGAGATACGGCCAGAGCGATCAGGGCCTTTTCGCGCTCGGAGAGGGCCCCTTCGCGAAACACCGCGCCGTACCATTCGGAGAATTTCTGCCACAGTTCCGGAGCCCCTTCGCCTATTTCGCCGAATCGGGGCAAGTCCTGCGGTCGGTAATACGTATCGTTCATCGCTGATCCGCCGTGGTTGGGCCGCGCCCGCGCGCGCCACACGTATGAGCCAACACGACCCGGCCCGGACGGTTCCCGGGCTCGCCTCGCACCGGTCAAATAACGTGCGTGTCATCCCTGCCGCAACGGGATAGCCGCATCCGCAACCGTGCCGAGTGCCAGCAGACCGACACGCCGGGCACCGGCGCGATAGAGACTGGTGCCCCAGCGCTCCACGTCGTCGGCGAAACATACCCTGAGCGCAACAACCAGAACCCGGAGACCGGCCACATGTCGTGCGTCAAGCCCCTCATGCTCGGTCATCACCGATACCTGACGGGCGCTCAAACGTATCCAGGTGTCTGCCGGCAGCCTTGGTGGGAGCGCCGCGTCGCCGCCCGCCAGGAGTCCGTCCACATCATATGGTGGACCGCTGGAAAAGGAAGCGGGGGGTGTCAGCAGCACATCCCAGCCCGGTGCACCGCCGGCCAGCCTGATGCCACGGTCCACGAGAGCAGCCAGGACGACTGCCGACTCCGGATCGCCGGTGGACTCATAGGCCTCGATCAGCATACGCAGGCGCCCCGCGTGCCCGCGCCGGGACTCCGGACGACTTCCGATGATTCCGAATGCCAGTCCCCAGTCGAGGCCCGCACCTGCGGACACAGGCTGACCGATGACGGCAAGCCAGTCCCGTTCCGAGCGCGGATACTCGGCGGGCCGCAGCGTGTCGTGCCAGAAACGTGATAAATATCGCAGGGCGCTGGCGCGGGAGAAGCCGGTGCGGTCAGGCACCGGCCAGCAGGGGCCCGTAAGGGGGAGCCACCAGATAGTGGAGACGATCCCGGTGCAGCACGTAGGCGACCCGGCGTGCTTCCGGCACGGGTCCCCGGGCCGGCAGCTTGAGCGTGCGCGGATTCACGGCCGACCGGCCCTGCCAGACCTCGTAATGCAGATGCGGTCCCGTGGCGTTGCCCGTCGAACCGACATACCCGATGAGCTGCTTCTGCTCCACGGTCGCACCCGTCGATATGCCCCGCGCAATCCTCTGCAGATGACCGTACACGGTGCGGAAGCCGTTGGGGTGACGGAGTTCGATGCAATTGCCCAGCCCGCGCTTCCGGCCGGCAAAGTGCACCCGCCCGTCACCGGCGGCGTACACCGGTGTACCGGCCGCTGCCGCATAGTCGACACCATAGTGCGGCTGGTATCGATTGTGAATGGGATGAAAACGTCGCCGGGAGAAGCTGGACGACACGCGCGAAAAGCGCAGCGGGGCTCTCAGAAGCGCCTTTCTGAGTGAGCGCCCTTCGAAATCGTAGTAGCGCAGGTGCCCGCCTTCAAAAAACGAGAAGGCCCAGAGCGTATCCGACCCGCGCACGTAGTAGGCGGCCTCGATGTCTGTCGTGCCCACCACCCGGTCATTCACACGCAACTCGGCAAAGCGGACTCCGAACGCGTCTCCGCGGCGAACGTCGCGGAAGAAATCGACGGACCAGGCGAACACCTCGGTAAAGGACACGATCACCGAAGGCGGCGCACCCGCGTCGACAAAAGCGCTCCAGAGGTTGTCATCGAGCTGCCCCCACACGGTGCGACACAGCGTATCGACCGGCACGTCCACGCGCCGGGCCGTGAACGAGGACCCGTCCGACACGAGTTGGTAGCGTTCGAGAGGGGAACGTTGGACGGTCACCGCCGCCAGTTCTTCCCGGGGGTCGAACAGCAGCTCGAACTGGTCACGAGCCTGCAGCTTGCTCGGTTTGATGACGCGCGAGAGTGCGGCGCCCACCTCGAGCGCCGTACGTGGAGTGATGCCGGACCGGAGCAAGAGGTCGTACATCGACTCGCCGCGCTGAAGCCGATCCTGAACACAACAGTATACCGACGCTCCGTCGGCCGCGATCCGAGCCGGTTCCGCAGATGCCGTGTCGGTCGGAGAATCCACCGGAGTGCGCAGCAGCCACACCGTCGCAGCCGCTGCGATAACGAGCGGGAGAATCAGGCGCCGCCTCAAAACACCTCCGCCTCGAACATGTACAGGGTCGCCGCTGAATCTCGCCACGCGGCACCGGGGAGTCCCGCCTTGACGCAGACCTGCTGGAGAAACGTGCTACGATCCCAGCCATGTTCGGCGGCCACCTGCGGCAGGAGCACGCCGGTACGACGGCCCTTGCGAATCAGGAGTCCGTGACGACCTATCTCCAGCAGCTCGACATCTTCACACTTTTCGATCGGGCCCAGTACCGATACCTCGATCTCCGTGTCCGACAGCTCCGTTGCGTTGAGCGGCTCGAAGCGTGGATCGCTCGAGGCCGCCGCCTGGGCCATCTTGACGACTGTTTCCACCACCGGTCGGCTGCCCTCGACGGTACCGATGCAGCCGCGCAGCACACCGCCGGTCTTGATGGTCACGAAGGCTCCGCGTCTGGCGCGCAGCGAGCGCGACACATGCGACGTGTCGGGAGGGGAATTGCCGTAGACCGCTGCGGCCACAGCCTGCCTGGCCAGGCCAAGCAACTCGGCGCGATCGTCCGCCCCGAACCCCTTCTCCTCTAATGCATCGTCATCCAGGACGTATACCTTGCCTGGTGCCTGCGCGCTTCCCCGCAGGAACGCCGCACCCAGGTAGCCCACTACGCCTTCATCATCGGGCGCGACCTGCCCGGAGTGGGCGTAGCCGGTCACTACGGAGTGATCTGCGCCCAGCTTCCGGGCCGCGTGCATGCAGGCCAGCATGGGCCCCGCGCCACAGGCCTCGCCTTTGCCCGACTCAAAGACATCGGCCAGGCGGCTGCATTCGAACTCGGCTACGGCCCGCCGGACCGCGCCGTCGAGCCGCTCTGCCTCGCGAGCAGGGTGATAGTGAGAGAGATCGGTGGAGGCGACCAGCAGCGTGCGGCCCTCGGCCGCGGCCGCGGCGAGTGCGTCACCGAGCATCCGCCAGGCCTGTTGATCACCCATGACTACCGCCACCAGCTTGAAGGACCCGAGTACGATCTGCAAAAACGGAAGCTGCACCTCCAGGGCATGCTCGGCGCGCTCTCCGCCGGTGTGACCCATGTTGGAGAGGTATATCGTATTGGGTGCCGAGCGCGTGAGCTGCCTTGCCAGGTGAACGTCCGTCTGCAACGTACCCAGCGGCGTCTCATAGCTACCCCCGTTGTAAATGGAGATGCCGGAAAAATACTTGGTGTGCGACGGGGAGACGACGATGACCGAATCGTACTGGTAGCCCTCGAGCAGCTTGTACGCACTGGCGGCCACCTGCCCGGAATAGCTGTACCCCGCATGAGGTGCCACCACACCGATCACGTCGCCTTCTACGGCCGGCTTGTCCGCTGCGGCGAAGAGGCGGGCGATCTCGCGTGACAGTTCGGACGGAGACGCGGGGTAAAACTGACCCGCCCAGGCGTGTCGCCTGACTTCCGTGGTCTTGACCTCGGTGTCCATAGTTGGGGCTAAAGATTGTCAACCGCGGCGGCGGCGACAATACCAAGCTGTGCCCTGAGTCAGAAGTTTGTCGTCTGTTCCGGTGAGGACGGTTTTGGCCCAGGATAGCTTCTGCGCCCCTCTGCCGCCCAAATGACTTTTTTGCGCCTTGCTAGGGGTCGCTCGCGCTCAGATCGCGCAAGAAGTCGGCCGCCCATTTCTGTGCGGTCTGGCTGGTGACCTTGGCGAGCATCGCACGGTGGCGCTCGATACGCTCCCCGCGCGGCATGGAGAGCGCCTCGGCGATCCCGCGCGCACAGTCCTCGGGCAGATACGGATTCACCATGACCGCCTCGGTGAGTTCTTCGGAAGCGCCCGCGAATCGCGAAAGCACGAGCACACCCGGTTCCTCCGGGCGCTGGGCGGCCACGA
The DNA here is from genome assembly GCA_030597645.1 of Candidatus Zixiibacteriota bacterium. Classification (GTDB taxonomy): domain Bacteria; phylum Zixibacteria; class MSB-5A5; order JAUVRN01; family JAUVRN01; genus JAUVRN01. The sequence continues at coordinate 6,906 of JAUVRN010000015.1, read as the reverse complement.
ATTCCTTGGCGACCAGGTTCATGCCGTCGCGCAGAGGCGTGACCAGGCCGACTTCGGCCTCGCGGTAAAATGAAGCCAGATCGCTCTGCGCGTACGAGCGGTACAGGTAGCGGATCGGTTCCCAGTCGTGTTCACCCAGTTCGGCGTTGAGACGACCCACCAGAGCGTCCATGGCCCGCTTCTGCTCGATGTACTCTGGCACTCGTTGCCGTGAAGGTGCGCAAATCTGCAGCATGGTCACCCGTCCGCGCAGTTCCGGCCAGATCTTGAGCAGATGCTCCATGGCGATCAATCGCTCGGGGATGCCCTTGGTGTAGTCGAGCCGGTCGACACCGATCATCAGCCGGCCCTCACCCTTCATACCCTTCAGACTGCGGCGGCGTACCGGGCTGCCTTCTTCAGCATCGGACGGAGCAAACCGTTTCGGATCGATGCCGGCCGGATACACTCCGGCGCGCTGCGTTCGTCCGCCGGCCCGGAGGCGCGAACCGTCCCACTCCGCATCGAGGATACGCAGGCACGCGTAGAGATAATTGTCCAGATACGTCCGCGTGTGGAACCCGATCACGTCATACTGGGCGAGGGCTTCGACAAAGGTGTGGTATTCGGGCAGGATGGCCAAAAAATCGAGAGAGGGAAATGGAACGTGAAGGAAAAACCCGATCCGACCCTGGAAACCGAGTCGCCTCAACTCGGCACCTACGTGAATCAGGTGATAATCGTGAATCCAAACCAGGTCGCCATCGGACAGCAGGGGGCGGATGGACTGTGCAAACGCCTGATTGACGTCGCGGTATACCTCTAGCTCAAAGGTCGACAGGCTGACGTGACTCTGGAAACTATGCAGCAACGGCCACAGGGCGTGATTGCAGAAACCGTTGTAGTAGGCATCCACTTCACGATCCGAAAGATCGATGCCCAGAATGGGCAGGGGATCCTCGGCCACCGGCCGGAGCTGCCGTGCGTCCCTGCGCGGACTGGTCTTGCCCGTCCAGCCGATCCACATACCGCCGCCGGTGTGTTTGAGGGCGGCGGCCACGGCCGTGGCGAGGCCGCCGGCCGCTTTGCCGCGACGTGTCTTGTCGGGCTTGCGCTTGGCCTCGAATGAGGGCAGGCGATTGGACACGACGATCAGTCGCGCGGGTGTGCGGACGGATACGGCCGGCGCGACGGTGCGGTGCATTTCGGCTTGCCAGTGATCGAGCATCTCCCGCACGGCTTCGGGATCGGGCAACCGCCACTGCGCCTCGGTCTGTCCGTCCGGATCGCCCACTTTGATGCCGGTGCCGCGCCCGGCGAGGACCCGGAAGGCGTCTTCATCCGTGTCGTCGTCACCCACGTACACCGCGAAGACGTCGGCCGGCATCTCCTCCAGCAGGGTCTCCACGGCAATGCCTTTGTGATAGTGGCGGGAGCGAATCTCGACGCCACCCGCAAAGGTCCGGCACTCGAGCCCGTGACGTTCTGCGATGGGGGTCCAGACGTTCCAGGCCAGTTCCTCGGCCTCGTGCGCTTCATCGTGGCCCATACCGCGCGTGTGCATGGCCACGCTGGCCGGCTTGATCTCGATGCGCGCCTCCAGCCCGGTCGCCCTGGCCGCCGCGTCGGCGGCCGCCAGCCCGTCGGTCTCGTCGGACGTCAGTGTACTCTTGCGTGTGCCTTCGAGGTGTTCGAAGCGTTCGAATCCGTGGGCGCCCACGATCGTGACGGGCAGTCCACCCAGCAGCATGGCTACTTCTTCGGCCGGCCGACCGGACACGATGACGACGCGCGTGTGCCCTGATTCGACGAGCTTCTGCAGACTGGCATACGATTCGGGAGACGGACGTGCCTCCATGCGCTCAACGCGAAACGGCACCAGGGTGCCGTCGTAATCGATCATGAGGAGTCGGGCAGGCGCGTCGCGCATCCGCTTCCAGAAACTCTCCGGAAGCCTGGCTACTAGAGGTTCGTCCATGAGGACGGCGTCAGCCAAGCTCGATCCTTTCTTCTGATCCGTGCACAAGACCCACCATGAGCGTCAGGTACTCGCGGAGATGCCGGGTCAAGAGGAAGTGGTCGTGTACAAACCGGCGGGCCTTCAAACCCATAGTGTCCAATTGCTCCGGATGGGTCAAGAGGTAGCGCATTCGGAACGCCGCGCCTTCCGGCGTGGAGACGCGGAACCCTGTGTGGTAGTCGATGACCTGCAACACGATACCGCCCGTATCACCGCCGATCACCGGTTTGCCTTTCCACATGGCTTCGGTGACGGTCAGCCCAAAGCCCTCACGCGTCGATTTCTGCAGGACGATGTCCGCGGCGCGCTGCAGCGCGTTGATGGTGTGATGTGCGTCGGCGGGCAACACGAGCACGTGTATGTCGGGATCGTCGCCCGCTTCCTTTCGCACGGCATCGAGAACGGCTTCGCTTTCCGGATCATCGGTCGCGCCACCGCCGGCCAGCACGAGCTGCAGCGGCACGTAACGCCTCGCCAACCGGCAGGCGCGGATCACGCCGATGGGGTCCTTGAACCAATCGTACCGCGACACCTGCAACGCCATGGGCACGGCCGGGTCGATACCGAACTCCTCCCGAACCGCCTCGACGTCCGCGGGTGCAAGCTCGCAGTTCTTGGCGCTGAGCGGGTCGATCGACGGCGGAATCAGGTACTGCGGATGCGGCAGCGACTGGGCAAAGGCAGCCAGTGAAAAGATGGACGCGTCGTACGGGGCGACGATCGGACGCAGGTACTTCCACACGGCCCGGTGGGGACGGCTGACGTCGATGTGGCATCGCCAGATCCACTTGCCCCGCCGTTTCGGTATGAGGTTCAGCAGCGCCGCGGGCTGCGGATCGTGGATGATCACGATGTCCGCGTCCTTCAGCATCGGGGCCAGCCGCTCGACGTTGTCCCGGTTGGTCTGTTCATACGCCTGGAGATCGGCAGCGGTCACCTCCACCGCGTTTCCCTGCAGACCATTGTGAAAACTCTTCGTGACGTGGAAAAAAGCGGCATTACCCTCGATCACTTCCCAGGACGCGTCGATGCCCAGCTCACGCTTCATGGGCACGAGTTGCTCGAGGATCTCGGCCACACCGCCGCCCACCCTGGTGGAATTGACATGCACCACACGCACACCCGGCAGGGACCGGGCGAGCTGGTGCAGGTGGTCGATCACTTCGGCACCGGCCACGTCGGCGTACGCCGCGAGTTTGGAGGAGAACATCACGCGGCCTCCACCGGATACCGATTGATCCAGTCGGCGAAGATGGCTGCCAGCCGTGCGCGCAGTCCGGTCAGCGAAGCATAGTAGTAATCCAGTGCGGTGAGCTGGTCTGTGAGCGCTTCACAGTTGTTCCGCGTGTTCTTGATCCACAGGCTGAAGTCGTCGCCGCCGCCGGGCAGCCGTCGCCGCGCTTCGACGAAGTGGTAATACACGCTGCCCGTAGCCAGCCGCGGGATCAGACCCGCCAGTTCGGATAGTGAGTGGGCGCGCAGGCCGGTATCGAAAACCACCGTTTGCGCGCGCAGGAAGATAAACTCGTGCTCGCGCGGAGCCCAGGGTACCAGGTCCGTCTCGCTGAGACGCTCCTCGATCACGTCGAGGAGGGCCTGCCTGAGGGCCTCGGGGTCGTCGTACTGCAGCGGATCGAGCATGGCCAGTCGCTCGGCCAGGGGCTGGTCCCGCAGGGCGTCCCGTGCCCAGAGCGCGAAATCATTGTGATACTCAGGATCATCGAACGAGGGCCGAAGCTGGCTGGAGAAGAAATGATACTCGATGGATGCCTGCGGGCACTGCTCGACACGATCGGCCAGCTCACGCAGCGTCTGGGCACGGAGCCCCGTCGCCAGCGTGATGAGCGCGCAGTCCTTTACCTCGAATGCTTCGCGGGTGATGGTCCTGATCCTTCCCGCTGGCGACCGGCCAGGCCGGTCTGTACCCTTCCACCTATCGACGGATTCGGTCCTGCGGACCAGTGCACCCGGTTTGGCGCTTGACCGGCGAGAGATGCCGGGCCAACCTAAACTTTTTCCAGCAGAGGAGTTGATTCGGTCATTGCCGACCCCCTGGCAGATCCGTAAGCGGCTATTAGAAGTCTGTCACCTCGCGGCCCGCAAGGGCTATGTGGCCGCATATGAGGGAAATTTCTCCGCCCGGCTTCCGGATGACCGCATCCTGATCACCCCGAGCCGCAGGAACAAGGGGATGCTGACCTCCGAGGACCTGGTGGTCATCGATCAGGCTGGTCACCCACAGCGAGCGGAGCTGGCGCCCTCCAGCGAATTCCGGCTCCACACGACGATCTACGCCGAACGTTCCGACGTGGGAGCGGTGGCCCACGGGCACCCACCCTACTCCACCGCCTTTGCCGTATCGCACCACAAACTCTGCATCGACTGTATGCCTGAAACCTTGGTGGAACTGGGCAACATCCCCCTGGTCCCCTACGGCACACCGGGCACGCATGAGCTGTCCGATCGGCTGCGTGACCACCTGCACTCGGCACAAGCATTCCTGCTGGCCAATCACGGGGCCGTCACCGTAGGCGCGGATGTGGACGAGGCCTACTTCCGGCTCGAGATGCTGGAGCAGGCCGCCCGGATCCTCTACTACGCTGCCACGCTGGGTGGCGCCTGCAGCCTGGATCCGGCGGCCAAAGAGAAGCTGTCACGTACCGGTAACCACACGTAGCCCGAGCCGGAGCCATGCGCAGAGTCATCGTGGACACATCCCAGCGACTGCAGCTCTCGGGACCGACCGCGCTGGACGGACTGGAGCGGGTTGCCCACAGGCTTCGCCAGCGCGGTACCTCGATCATCGACCTGGGCCGGTTCGTACCCCAGATCGCCCCGGATGCCGAGCTCATGGATGGTTTCCACAGCCGGCTGACGCAGGCCAGCGCAGCGCAGCAGGCGCCCGACAACAGTGACCGGTCGTTTCGGACCGAGGCCGCCCGCTGGTTCCGCGAGCGATTCGGCGTCCGGCTGAGCCCGATCCGGGGGCTCCTGCCGATAGCCGGCGTCCGGCAGGCGATCTACGAACTGGCCCTGGCCTTGATCAATCCAGGCGATGCGGTCGGCATCCCCGATCCTTCCTATCCATTGTATCGCACGGCGACGGTCTACGTGGGCGGGCATGTCGTTCCCGTAGCGCTGACCCGCGCCGGGGATTACCTCCCCAATCTGGACCAGCTTGACGCCGCCGGCCGTCGCCCGCGCATTCTGTTCTTGAATTATCCGCACAACCCGACCTCGCGACCGACGGATCGGGCCTTCTTTGCCGAACTCGTGCGGTGGGCGCGGCGGCGCAATGTCATCGTCGTGCAAGACTTCGCCTACGGTGAGATCTACTACGACCAGGACCCACCGATATCGCTGTTGTCCGTGCCCGGGGCCCGCCAGGTCGCCGTGGAGCTGCACTCGTTCAGCTTTACTTACAACCTGCCGGGACTTAAACTCGGTTTCGCGGTCGGCCATCCAGATATCCTGGCGGCCCTCGAGCAGGTACAGCATCAGCTAGGCTCGCGTCCCGGGCGTGTCGCCCTGGAAACGGGCATCGATGCGCTGGCCGCCTACCCGAGGATCGCGCGCGCCAACAACGAGGAATACGGTCGCCGGCGTGAACGAGTGGCGCGCGGCCTGGACGGCCTGGGCTGGACCTATCGAAGGCCGGTCGCCGGCCCGTTCGTGTGGGTGCCGGTGCCCAGGCGCCGCGACGATGTGCGAATGGCACGGCGGCTTCTGAGCCGCGCGGGTGTACTCGTGGCCCCGGGCTCCGCGTTCGGCGAAGGCGGCGAGGGTTTCCTGAGGCTGTCGGTGGCGATGGATGTGGAAACGACGACGGAGGCATTTACCAGGCTGGGGCGTCTGTGGCCGGAACGCCTCGAACAGATGAGGAGAGCATGGGGATCGTCCGACTCCAGGGGATGACCTTTTACGGTTTTCACGGCGTGTCCAGGGCCGAGCGCGAAACGGGCCGCCGTTACGAAGTGGACTGTGAACGCACGTTCGACTTCTCGGTGGCAGGGCAAAGCGACAACCTCAAGGACACGATCAACTACCAGGCCGTGTACCAGACCATCGAGTCCGTGCTGACCGCCGACCACATCCAATTGCTCGAGACGCTGGCCACGCGCATCGTGGCGTCCGTGCTGGAGCGTTTTCCCGTGGATCAGACCCGCGTACGCGTGCGCAAGATGATTCCACCGATTCCGGGCAACCTCGACTACATCGAAGTGGAACTGGAAGGATCGAAGTAGGCGTGGAGCATCCGGGACGCGTGTACCTGGGCCTCGGCTCCAATCTGGGCGACCGCGAGGGCAACCTCCACGATGCGATCGAGGCACTCAGGTGTGAGCCGGGCTTCGTGTATTTGAACCGCGCGTCGATCTACCGAACATCGGCGATCGGACCGAATGCCGGCGACGAGTTCCGGAACACCGTAGTCGCGGGACTCTGGTCGGGTTCCCGGAATCGCTACTGGATCTGTGTCACCGCGTCGAAGATCGGTGCGGACGCGATCGCCCGTACCGGTGGGCGCCGCGAACACTCGACATCGACATACTCTTCTGGGATGGGGTCGAGGTGAAGACACCGCGCCTGCGGATACCACACCCGGATTTGTGCAAGCGCGCATTTGCGCTGGTGCCTCTGCTGGAACTCGCGCCCGAGCTGTTCGGAGCCGACGGACGCGCTCTTGGTGCATCCCTCACAGGTGAACTGCTGGATCAGGGCATCGAGACGGCGTCGACGGAAGCGTGCCGTGTCTGACCTCTCCTACGTGGCCGTCGAAGGTGTGATCGGCGTGGGCAAGACCACGCTCGCCCGAATGGTAGCCGAGCGGCTGGATGCGGAGCTCATACTCGAAACGGCCGAGGAGAACCCCTTTCTCCCCAAGTTTTACCAGGACCCGCGCCGGTACG
>JAUVRN010000220.1 GCA_030597645.1 Candidatus Zixiibacteriota bacterium | reverse complement strand
GCGCGCCTTCCCTTGCCGACCTCGCGCACGGGCGCGTGGACTGTTTCGAGATTATTCGGGCCATCCGGGAGGCGTCTCCGGCCGCCACAGGTCCCCTCTGGGAGCGGCTCGATCGCCTTGGGGATGCCCTGGAGCAGTCGCAAGCGCGCGCTTCTGAAGCCGTGCGCGCAGGCACGCAACTCAGAGACCGAGTGCGGCAACTGTGCGAAGCGATGAACATGCGCTTTCTCTATGACCCCGAAAGGCGGCTGTTCGCCATCGGCTACAACGTGTCCGAGGGCCGGCTGGATGGTGCCCACTACGATCTCCTGGCGAGCGAGGCGCGATTCGGTAGCTACGTAGCCATCGCTCGGGGGGATGTCCCCACGGAACACTGGTTCTCCATGAATCGGCCATACAATGCCATCGGTCGGCGTCGGATGCTGCTCAGCTGGACCGGGACCATGTTCGAGTACCTGATGCCGCTGATTTTTCAGCGCTCCTATGAACACTCGCTCCTGGACCAGGCCACGCGGGGGGCCGTCGCAGTTCAAATGGACTACGGTCGCAAGCGTATGGTTCCGTGGGGGATCTCTGAATCTGCATATGGTGATCTGGACATCCACCAGACCTACCAGTACAAGGCCTTTGGCGTGCCGGAGCTCGGTTTGAAGCGCGGCCTGAAGACCGAGGTCGTGGTCGCACCGTATGCCACCCTCCTGGCCGTGAGCATCCAACCGCGGGACACGGTAAAGAATCTGAAGCGCCTGGCCGGTTTGGGGCTGCTAAACGAGTACGGCTACTACGAAGCCATCGATTTCAGCCGGCGTGCCAGTCGCGAGGGTGAGCGCGGCGTCATCGTCCGGGCGTATATGGCCCATCACCAGGGCATGAGCTTCCTGGCACTCACCAACTTCCTGCACGACCAATCGATCCAGCGGCGATTTCATGCCGACCCACGGGTGCGTGCGGTCGAATCACTGCTTCACGAGCGAATCCCCATTCGGCCGCCGCTGTTGCAGCACATCTCCACACGTGAGGCAGCCCCCTGGGTGACCGGTGCCGGCGAAGTGGCGCCTTCGGCGAGCAGGTTCGAAACGCCCCACACGCTAACACCCAAGACCCAGTTGCTGTGCAACGGTCGCTACGGTCTGATGATCACGAACGCGGGCGGCGGATACAGTCACTGGAACGGTTTGGAGATCACCCGCTGGCGATCGGACCGCACCTCGGATTCTTGGGGCACCTTCTGCTATATCCGAGAGGCCGAAACGGATCGCTTCTGGTCCAACACCTATCACCCGGTCGGTGGTGAGGTGGAGGAGTATTCCGTCGGTATGGCGCTGGACCGGGCTGTGTTCCGGCGCACGGATCATGGTATCAGAACCGAAACGGAGGTCGTGGTCTCGCCCGAAGATGACGTGGAGATTCGACGCATCACGCTGATCAATCGCTCCAGCCAAACCCGTCATCTGCACCTCACCAGTTTCGTAGAGCTGTCGATGGCGCCACACAACGCCGACCGTCAGCATCCCGCCTTCAACAAGCTGTTCATCCAAACGGAGGCCATCCCCGAGGCGCGGGCACTCCTGGCGTACCGTCGCAGTCGCGATGACAACGATCCTCCCATTTTTGTCGCTCACCGTTTCACGCATGAGCTGGCCGAGGAAGGCGCCTTTCAGTTCGAGACCGATCGGCGACGTTTCATCGGTCGTGGACGGACGGTCGCGAACCCGATGGGGGCCTTCCAGGAACCGACGAATTGCGAAGGGTTTGTTCTCGATCCCATCCTGAGCCTGCGGCAAGTCGTAGCCGTGGAACCGGGTCAGCGAACCCAGATCTCGCTGGTGCTCGCCACCGGAGAGACGCGCGAGGATGCCCTGCGGTTGGTGGCCCAGTATAGCGATCCTCAGGCGATCAATCGGGCGATGGATTTCGCCTGGGCTTCCTCTCAGCTCGAGTTGCGATTGCTCCGTATCCAGCCTGACGACGCACGCCGCTTCCAGCAAATGGCCAGTCATTTGCTGTATCCCAATCCGCTGCTGCGCCCTCCGGCCGAAAGCATCGAACAGAACCGGCGCGGCCAATCCGGGCTGTGGGCCTACGGAATCTCGGGAGACTTGCCGATCGCTCTGATCACGATCGGGGATGCGCGCGACATCACCCTGGTCCGCCAGATGCTCCAGGCACATGCGTATTGGCGAAGACACGGGTTAACCGCCGATCTGGTCATCCTCAACGAGGAGGCCACCGGTTATGGGCAGCCACTGCGTGAACGACTCGAGCGCCTGATCCAGACGCACTCGATGTTCACCGGTACGGATCAGCCCGGCGGCGTATTCCTGCGCAGCGCGGAGCTGATCCCCGAAGAGGATCTGGCACTACTCAAGGCGGCGGCGAGTGTCATGATGGTGGCGGCCCGTGGGACGCTGCCCCGGCAGCTTGGCCTGGCGCCCGAGTTACCGGAGCCCATGGTCAGGAAACGTGCCGCCCGGGAGCCTTCGCCTTCTCTGCCCTTTCTCGAATTGCCCTATTTCAACAGCCTGGGTGGTTTCACCCCGGATGGACGTGAATACGCGGTATATCTCGGTCCACACACACACACACCGGCGCCGTGGGTCAACGTGATCGCCAACCCGACCTTTGGCACCTTGCTCAGCGAGACCGGGGCCGGCTTCACCTGGTTTGGCAACAGCCAGCGCAACCGCCTGACACCATGGTCGAACGACCCGGTGGTGGATCCGCCGTCCGAGGCGATCTATATCCGGGACGAGTAGTCCGGTGTCTATTGGACACCCACGGCCTCGCCGATCCGCGAGGAGACGCCCTATCGCGCCAGGCACGGGGCGGGCTACACGGTGTTCGAACACAACAGTCAGGGGATCGAGCAGGAGCTGACCGTATTCGTTCCCATGGATGATAACGGGGGACTCCCGATCAAGCTGCAGAGGCTGAAACTGCGGAACGACTCCAGCAGGCCGCGCAGGCTCTCCGTCACCTATTATGTTGAATGGGTGTTGGGCGAACACCGCGAGTCTTCTCAACTGCATGTCGTCACCTCCTGGGACGACGAAGCTCAGGCTCTGCTGGCTCGCAATCGCTACCACCCCGATTACGGCGATCGCGTGGCCTTTGCAGCTATCAACACGCCCGCGGATTCACACAGCGGTGACCGCACGTCTTTCCTGGGGCGAAACCGATCACTGTCCAACCCGGCGGCCATGGAGCATGTCAAGCTGTCGGGACGAACGGGGGCGGGATTCGATCCGTGCGGAGCCATCCAGGTGGTGCTCGAAATCGAGCCTGGCGAGACGACGGAAATCACCTGCCTATTAGGGCAGGCGGGCTCTACCGAAGAGGTTCGTGCATGGGTGACCGGCTTTTGGGACAGCCTGGCTCTCGAAACCGCGCAACAGAAAACGGTCGAGTGGTGGGACCACCTGCTGGGTGCGGTAGAAGTGCATACCCCGGAACTGGCCACGGACTTCCTGATCAACCGCTGGCTTCGATATCAGAGCCTGAGCTGCCGGATCTGGGGACGCTCCTCCGTGTATCAGTCCGGCGGTGCCTACGGTTTTCGTGATCAACTGCAGGATGTCATGGCGTTTCTGCATGGGTATCCGGAGTTGACGCGGGAGCACATCCTGCTGGCGGCAAGCCGACAGTTCAAGGAAGGGGACGTCCAGCACTGGTGGCATCCACCTGACGGCGCAGGCGTCCGAACGCGGATATCTGATGATCTACTGTGGTTACCATACGTAGTCGCTCAATACGTCCGGACGACCGGCGACGCAGACATCTTGCACACGGAAATCCCGTTCCTCGATGCACCCATGCTGGAGGAGGATCAACTCGAGATCATTCTCACGCCGGAGATCACCTCGGAACGTGCCACTCTATTTGAGCACTGTCGGCGGGCCGTGACACGGAGTCTCGCATGGGGTCCCCATGGTCTGCCCCTGATGGGAACGGGGGACTGGAATGATGGCATGAACCGTGTAGGTGTAGGTGGGAAGGGAGAGAGTGTCTGGCTGGCGTGGTTCTTGATCGATGTCCTCCAGGGTATGGTGGAATTATCCGAGTTACTCGGCCAGCCCAACTCGAGTCAGGCGTACACGCAGGAACGAAAAGCGCTCATCGAACGGGTGGAACACACCGCCTGGGATGGGGCGTGGTATCTGAGAGCGATCTTCGACGACGGCACACCGCTCGGATCCGCGGCGAGTAAGGAAGCGAGGATTGATTCCCTGCCACAGGCCTGGGCGCAGCTCAGTGGCGCGGCCGATCCGGATCGCACCGGCAGGGCTCTGGAATCTGCATGGCAACATCTCGTTCGCGAAGAGGAAGGACTGATTCTGCTCTTTGACCCCCCCTTCGAAACCGCGGTACCGTCACCCGGATACATCAAAGGGTACCCGCCGGGCGTGCGGGAGAACGGAGGTCAGTATACACACGCGGCCCTCTGGTTTGCCATGGCCATGGCTCGCCGCGGGGATGGCACGCGTGCAGCGGGGATGTTGCGTATGCTCAACCCGATTGAGCACGCGCGTACACCGGAGTCGGTCTGGCGTTCCGGC
>JAUVRN010000070.1 GCA_030597645.1 Candidatus Zixiibacteriota bacterium | reverse complement strand
GCTGGGTCTGCTGGCGTGCCTGCAGTTCGGTGACCGGGGTGAGATCGTGGCGCGGAGTCCGCAGCTCCGGGAGATCTTCGAGTTTCCTTCGCGCACGCGCGCCCTGGACGTGGTCAAGCAGCTCCAGGCCCTGCGCAACGACCTGGCGCACGCTCAGGACATCGTGGCGCACAACTTCGATCTCGTGGTCCTTCTCTCGGAAAACGTCGACCGCGTGCTGCGCCTCTAGTACCACGCATATTGCACGTACGGTTCCCCCTTTCATCTGAATCCTGTCATCCGGCCGAGTCCCTTGCACAGCAATTTGCATGCCGGTATCTTTCCGTGTGCCTCTCTTAGGACAGGGCCTGATCAAGGCCTATCGCGGACGCGCCGTGGTGGACGGCGTCGACATCGAGATACAACAGGGCGAAGTCGTGGGTCTGCTCGGCCCGAACGGTGCGGGCAAGACCACCACGTTCTACATGCTCACCGGGTTCATCAAACCGGATGCGGGGAAGGTGATTCTCGACGACGCCGACGTGTCGGACTGGGCCATGTACCGTCGTGCCCGAGAGGGCATCGGGTATCTTCCACAGGAGCCGTCCATCTTCCGTCGCCTCAACGTGCGCGACAACATCCGAGCCATTCTGGAATTGCAGCCCGGGTCACGCGCCGAACGGCGCGAGCGTCTGGACAGCCTGCTGGCCGAACTGGACATTGCGCACCTTGCCAGGAATCGGGGATTTGAACTCTCGGGCGGTGAGCGCCGCCGCGTGGAGATCACCCGGGCCCTGGTCACGCATCCCAAGTTCATGCTCCTGGACGAGCCGTTCGCCGGCATTGATCCGATCGCCGTGGAGGATATTCAGCGTGTGATTGCCCGGCTCAAGCAAAAGGAGCTGGGTGTGCTCATCACGGATCACAATGTACGTGAGACTTTGTCCATCTGCGACCGGGCCTACATTATGTGCGATGGCCAGATCCTCAAATCGGGCACGTCGGAGTATCTGGCCAATGATCCGGAGGCTCGCAAAATCTACCTGGGCGAGAAGTTTCGCTTGAACTAGGGATCCCGGGTGCCGATATCTAGAGTGGAGACCGCGGATGTTAATAACAAGGGCAGCAATAGTTTAACCACATGAAGCTGAGTCTGAACGTCTCGTTGCGCCAGACGCTGGCGCCGCAGCTGATCCAGTCGCTCAAGCTGCTGCAGATGCCGATTCTGCGCCTGGAGCAGACCATCCGCCAGGAACTCGTCATCAATCCCATGCTCGAAGAGCTCGAAGTCGAAGAAGAGACCACGGATGACGAGGAGGATGAACTCGCCGAGGAGACCTCGGATCCGGAGATGGACAAGATCGATTGGGAAGACTACCTCGGCGACGACATGGAGTACGTGCCCAAGAGCTCACGCGAGCAGCGACAGGAGATACTCGATCGCGGCCCGGCACTCGAAAAGACCCTCTACGATCATCTCACTGAGCAGCTCTCCTTTGTCAAGATCGCGCCCGAGGATCGCATCCTGGGTGACTACATCATCGGCAACATCGACGAACGCGGTTACCTCTGTGTTTCGACCCAGGAGATGGCGGAGGAACTGAGCATCCCACCGGACCGGGTGGAACACATGCTCGACGTCATTCAGACTTTTGATCCGCCCGGCGTCGGGGCGCGGTCGCTCAAGGAGTCACTGCTCATTCAGTTGCGTGTCCGCGGCGAAGAGGGCACGATGGCCTATCGCGTAGTGGCCGAATTTCTGGAACAGCTCGACCGCAAGTCGCCGCTGCAGATCGCCAAATCGCTCTCGGTGTCGGTGGAGGATGTACAGACCGCCCTGGACGGCATCAGGCAACTCAACCCCCAGCCTGCCTCCGGCCTCTTCGTGCGCGCGGCGGCACCGGTGGTGCCCGATCTGGTGGTCGAACGGGTGGGCGAGGATTTCATCGTCTATCACAACGACCGCAACATCCCACGTCTTCGCGTCAACCAGGGGTACCGTGCGCTGCTGCGGCGCGGCAACACCACCCCCAAGGACACCAAGGAATACGTGCGCGGCAAACTCGACCAGGCGCGCTGGCTGCTCAACGCCATCAATCAGCGGCGCGGCACGATGATCCGCGTGATGGAATCGATCATCGACTTTCAGCGCGATTGGTTCGAGAAAGGGACCTCGTACCTCAAACCGCTCATTATGGAGCAAGTGGCCGATCACGTCGGCATGAACGTGGCCACGATTTCACGCGTGGCCAGCGACAAGTACGTGCAGACGCCGCACGGCGTGTTCGAGATCAAGTACTACTTCAATGCGGGTGTGCCCCAGGAGTCCGGCGAAGATCTCTCCAAGCGCATGGTGAAGGAGAAGATCGGGACGCTCATCAAGGCCGAAGACCCTGAGAAGCCCCTCTCGGACCAGGAGATCTACCAGCATCTGGGGTCCGAGGGCATCCAAATCGCCCGCCGTACCGTCAGCAAGTACCGCGAGGAGATGGGCCTCCGCGCGGCACGCTTCCGCAAACGCGTTTCCTGACGGTGTCATGCGGTGGGGCGGTCCCCTTGCGCCGCCGGAGTTTGTACCCTATTCATGATAGTATCGTGAATCAGAAGTACCTGACTCACGACACGAGTACAGGTCCCTTACTGTGGCCGGGACACAGGGGGTCGAACATCAACCAACCTTACGGGTACGTGATCACGAATGGATAGAAACCTGGCTCTGGAACTGGTGCGTGTTACGGAAGCAGCCGCGCTGCGTTCGGCGCGCTGGATGGGGAAGGGTGACACACAGCAGGCCGATCAGGCGGCCGTCGACGCCATGCGCAAGGCCTTCGATTCTCTCGCCATCGACGGGACCGTGGTGATCGGCGAGGGAGAGCGGGACGAAGCCCCGATGCTCTACATCGGCGAAAAGGTCGGCGCCGGCGGTCCGCGGGTCGATATCGCCCTCGATCCGCTGGAGTGCACCAACTCGGTGGCGTACGGACGTCCCAACGCCCTGGCGGTCATCGCCGTGGGGGAACCCGGTACACTCCTGCACGCCCCCGACACCTACATGGACAAGATCGCGGTGGGCCCAAAGGCCGCACACGTGATCGACATCAACGACCCGGTGGAAGACAACCTGGATCGTATCGCCGAAGCGCTCGGATACAACCGGGAAGACGTGACGTGCGTAATACTGGACAGGGACCGGCACACGGAACTGATCGAGCGGGTCCGCAGGCTCGGCTGCCGCATACACCTCATCCCCGACGGGGACGTGGGCGGCGCCATCGCCACCGCCCTGCCCAAATCGGGCATCGATGTGCTGCTCGGTATCGGTGCCGCTCCCGAGGGCGTGCTGGCTGCTGCGGCCATGCGCTGTGTGGGCGGCGCGTTCCGGGGACGTCTCAAGTTCCGCAACGACGAGGAGAAGGCCCGGGCCCGGAAGATGGGTGTTCGTGATTTCGACCGCGTGTACACCGAAAGGGACCTGGCGCAGGGTGACGACGTCATGTTTGCGGCTACCGGCGTGTCCGATGGCGACATGCTCCGGGGCGTGCGATTCACGGGCGAGGGGGCCGTCACACATTCGATGGTGATGCGGTCCCGATCGGGCACCATCCGCAAACTGGAGACACAGCACTTCTTTGAAGGTGAGCCCAAGTACTAGCCTCTGCTATGTTCTGACACATGGAGGCTAACCGACGGGAAAGGAGACCCAGATGCAGCTTCAGATAACCGGTCGCCACATGGAGCTCTCAAAGGCGCTCAAAGAGCGCACCCAACGAGAGCTCGCACAGTTCGAGCGGTTCTTCGACAATATCGTTTACGCGCATGTGACGTTCTCTGAGGAAAAGGTGGGTGCCCAGGCGATGCTGGAAGTCAAGGTCTACGGCGACGTACTCACCGTCGGAGCCAAGGGCGACAATCCCTTTGCCGCGCTGGAACTGGCGACGGACAAGATGAAGCGGAGGCTGAAGGACCACAAGGAGCGGCTCAAGGAGCGCAAGCGCCACGCGTCGCCCACGCACGAGGCCCTCGATCAGATGCGACCGCCCGAATCGGGAGAGTGATGCATGGCGCACCTGACGGTGGCGCATCTGCTGGCGGAGCGTGACGAGCACTTCGAACTGACGCCCCTCACCGGGCAGACGGGATTGCACAAGCCGATCCTCTCCAGCGAGATTCACAGGCCGGGGCTCGCGCTCTCGGGCTACACCAGTCGCTTTCCCAACGAACGGGCCCAGGTGCTCGGAGAGACGGAACTTGCGTATCTCCACGACATGGCGCCGGAGCAGCGGCGCGAACGCCTGGGCCGGATGTTCGAGCACCCGATGCCGTTTCTGGTCACGACCAAGGGCATGCAGCCGCCCGAAGATCTGGTCGAAATTGCCGCCAAACACGACACGGCGGTCCTGGCGACCCGGCTCTCCACCACGACCTTCGTGTACCGCCTCTCCGTCTACCTGGACAGCGTATTCGCGCTGCGCACCAGCCAGCACGGCACGCTGGTGGACGTGTACGGCGTCGGCCTGCTGTACACCGGTCGTTCCGGCATCGGCAAGTCCGAGTGCGCGCTCGACCTGGTGGAGCGCGGGCACCGCCTGGTGGCTGACGACGTGGTGATGATCACCAAGAAGGGCCCCGATGTGATCGTGGGAAAGGCCTCCGATATCCTCGGACACCACATGGAGGTGCGCGGCATCGGCATTCTCGACATCGAGAGGCTGTTTGGCATCCGGTCCGTGCGTATGCAGAAACGCATCGAAGTGGTGGTCAAGCTGGTACGCTGGGAGGGTGGCGCCGACTACGAGCGCCTGGGACTCGAAAAGACATTCTCTCAGATTCTGGGTGTGGCCGTCCCGGTCGTGATGATTCCCGTGTCGCCGGGCAAGAACATCACGGTCATCTCCGAGGTGATCGCCATGAATCACATGCTCAAGGTGTATGGCGAAAACACCGCGGAGCGGTTCAGCCAGCGGCTGGCCGAGGAGATCAAGCGCCGCCGCGCGACCGACGGTTACTTAGAGGCGGACACGGAGTAGACCGGACGCCGCTTCAAAACGGTATCACGAGCACCACACCTTTGGGCGGCTCGACGCCGGGGATCGTGTCGGCCTCGTACGGGCGCAGGTGCGCATCGACGTAGGCGTCGAACATCGAGACGAAGACGGTCAGGCCCAGCAGCCAGATAAAGTCGGAGCGGTTTCCCCAGTAAAACTGGTACTCGTTGAACCACTCGATGTTGTCCGGGTAGGCACGAAACTTCTCGAGTGCGTCGTTGGCTTTGACCCAGTTGACGATGGTCCCGGTGATAAACCAGGTTTCCAGTCCGATCGCGAAGCCCGCCTTGACGTATCGTTTGTTGGTGATCTGCCCCCAGCCTGGCACCAGCATCGACTTGAGCAGGGTGATCGTGGGATCGGGCCACTGGCTCTCGTCTATGACACCGGTCGGTACGGTATCCGTGGTGATCGATCCCTCCGGTAGCAGGCGCACCGTATCCGTGGTGACCGATCCCTCGGGTGCCAGGTGTACCGTGTCCGTGGTGATCGTTCCCTCCGGTGCTAGGCGTACGGTATCCGCGGTGATCGATTCCTCCGGTAGCAGGCGCACCGTATCTGCGGGGACGGCGTCGGACTGGGCCTGCGCCGTGCAGGGGACTACAGTCAGGGCGACGACAAGGATGGAAGCTAGATGGGTGGCACGCTGAGGTGTCATGACCCCGGCGGGACCACCAGGCGTAGCTGTTCCGGACGGGCTTCGAGCAGCAGAGGATTGGCCGCGTCCTGGACGCGGCCCCCGTCGGTGGCGTACTGCCAGGGTTGGTTGGCCTGCACGACAATGCGATGACAGCGGTAGCGGATCACACCCGGCAGAGCGCCATGGCGTCCATGAGAGAGGGCGCGCAGAAACTTCCACCTCTGCCACAGGGAGCGGGGCCGTACGAGCAGCAGGTCCAGGCACTGATCCGACCAGTCCGCGCCGGGCAGCCAGCGGAACCGCCCGTCGGTCTCGTCGGCGTTGGCGATGACCAGGCACCAGAAGTGCCCCTCGATACGGGCGCGGTCGATTTCCAGATTGAGGTCGAGTTCGTACCTGGAAAAGAGTGCACGCCAGATCTGCCATAGCGATCGATTGCCGACCAGCGGAAACCCTGCAACGAGCTGCTGGACAAATGGCTTCACCGTGCCCATGGCCAGGTCGACCTTGGTGAATCGGCGAGACAACAGGTTCGCCACGTGGGTTTGCCATGAGGCACTCTTGAGAGCAGGGTGACCGAAGAGAGGGCGCGAGCCGGGCAGCAGTGCCGGGGCCAGCGGCATCAGCGAGCCGACCATGGCCTGCGCGGCCCAGCGCACAAAGCTGGTGTCGCCCACGGCCATGACGCGGTGGGCACCGCGACCGCGTGCTTCCTTGATGACTTCGCTGAGGCTGGCATCCCCGGCCACGTCCAGCCGGAGCACGGTGCCGGACTTCTCCCCCAGGTATTCCTCTATGCGCGTGGCCCAGGTAGCGGAAATCGTGTCCGTCCGGGCCAATATGGCTACGCGAGGGGGGCGCTGGCGCTGTCCTGATGGATGGCCGCGTCCTGAGCGCCCGCGGCCGGGCCGGCGGCGGGATCCGGAGGAACGCTCATTCCGGGTCGGTGGCTTTGTGCTTTCAGGCATCCCAAGGGGTATAATACCGTTACCGTGCGTCCGTTCCAACTGCAATGCACGCGGCGGCTTGACTTGTTACCGGCCGGGGGCCTAACCTGAATGGATATGCCCGATTCTCCAGCCTCATCGTGGGTCATCGACGACCGCCTCAAACGCCTCGTCCGAGAGGCCCAACGGGTCTCCGTACTGACCGGTGCCGGCATCTCCGCTGAATCCGGGATTCCGACCTTCCGCGGAGATGAGGGTCTCTGGAAGCAGTTCCGGCCCGAGGAGCTGGCTTCCATGGACGGGTTCCTCGCCAATCCAAGGATCGTCTGGGAGTGGTACCGCTTTCGCCGTGACGTCATCGGCGGTGCCCAGCCCAATGACGGGCACCTGGCCCTCGCACGCTGGGAATCGCTGATACCGGAATTCACGCTCATCACGCAAAACGTGGACGGGCTCCACACGCGAGCCGGCAACCGCAATCTCATCGAACTCCATGGCAACCTCTGGCGTGACCGGTGTCTCGAGTGCGGCCGCACCGTCGAGGCGAGCGAAGAGGTGATCTCCGGGCAGGCGGAATTGCCCGAGTGCAACTGTGGCGGTCGACTCCGCCCCGACGTGGTGTGGTTCGGTGAGATGTTGCCGGAGGACGAGTGGCGGCGCGCGGACGAGGCCGCGTCCCTTTGCGACCTCTTTCTCGCCGTGGGAACGTCCGCGGTCGTCCACCCCGCCGCCGGGCTGCCGCGCCTGGCCAAGACCCGGGGCGCCGTACTGGTGGAGATCAATCCCGAGGCCACGCCCCTGTCGGGCTGGGCCGATTACACGCTGTTCGGACCCGCGGGACAGGTGTTGCCGGAGCTGCTCGAGTTGGTGGGAACATGACGCGCGGATTCCGATGGATGCTCCTGTGCACGTGCCTGACCGTAGGCGGCTGCGTGTACTTCAACACCTTCTTTAATGCCAAGCAGTCCTACAAAGAAGCCGAAAAGTTGCGCCTGCGCGCCAACCAGGAGGTTGCCACGGGGGGCGCGGTGGCCAAGTACAACGAAGCCATCAAGAAGGCGTCCAAGGTCCTCCAGAATCACCCCAAGAGCAAGTACGCCGACGACGCCACCATGATGATCGGCAAGTCGTTCTATTACGTGGGCGATTACGCGCGGGCGCGCGAGAAGTTCGTCGAACTGGCCGGGGTCTTCCGCGACAGCAAGCTGATACCGGAGTCACGGTACTACCTCGGTATGTGCGAATACTACCTGGGAGACCCGGAACGCGCCCGCAAGATCCTGGATGGGGTACGCGACGGCAAGGATCGCAGGCTGGCCGATCGCGCCCGTTTCATGCTCGCACGCATACCGTTCGAAGAGGAGCGTTACGACGAAGCCATCCCGGAGCTGCGGGCCTACATCGAGACCAAGCCGGATCCCGAGCTCCGGCTGAGAAGCGACTCCATGCTCGCCGCGTCTTTCTGGGAGCTCGAACAATGGGACTCGGCCCGCGTCGC
>JAUVRN010000375.1 GCA_030597645.1 Candidatus Zixiibacteriota bacterium | reverse complement strand
TGGCGTTTCGGCGTTCGGACTGGCCCAGCAGACCGGCCTGACGGTCGGTGACGCCAGAGAGTTCATCGACATGTACTTCAAGCGCTACCCCCGGGTAAAGGAGTACATGGAGGGGTCCATCCAGAAGGCGCGCGAAGACGGCTATGTCACCACGCTGTTGGGCCGGCGGCGATTCCTGCCGGAGATCCACTCGGACCATCGCCAGCGGCGTGAATTCGCTGAACGGATCGCCATCAACACGCCGATCCAGGGTACGGTCGCCGATCTGATCAAGCTCGCCATGATCAACATCCACCGGCGCACGGCCGCCATGCGATCACAGATGGTACTCCAGGTCCACGACGAACTGGTCTTTGATGCGTACAATCCCGAGTTGGACGACCTCAGGGATATCGTGCGCCACGAAATGGAAAACGCTCTCGATCTCGATGTGCCGCTCAAAGTGGACATGGACACAGGGCCCAACTGGCTGGATGCCAAATGAACTTCTGGGCCTGGTTCGTCATCGCGCTGATCGCCGTGTTCGCTCTGTATGAGCTGCTCATCCGGGCGGGCGTGTACGGCATCCTGCGCTCCTATCGCCGCACGCCAAACCGGGTGAGGCGGGAATTTGGATTTGCCGAACCATCCGATCTCGGCCTCGAGGGCGAGGAACTCGAAGTCGAGGTGGAGCCGGGCCTGATCCTGCGGGGCTTCGTCTGCCGTACCGATCAGCCCCGTCGCGGCCTCCTGGTCTACCACCACGGTATCTGGGATGCCTGCCGGCCGCGCCTGCAGACTGCGGTGCGCATGCTTCCGCTCGGTTTTGATTGTCTCTTTTTCGACGCCCGCGGGCACGGACAGTCGGGCGGGCGCTATTGCACCTACGGTGCCAAGGAACGACACGACCTGGTGAAGATGCTCGATGCGACCCAAAAACTCGGCGTGGACACCTCCCATACGGTCGTCATCGGGCACTCGATGGGCGCCGCCACGGCCGTCTACACGGCGTTGATGGACGATCGCATCAAGGCGCTGGTGCTCGAAGCCTGTTACCGTGATCTGCCCACGGCGATACGCGACTACGCCCGGGTCTACGTGATCGGCCCCCCCG
This sequence comes from Candidatus Zixiibacteriota bacterium, assembly GCA_030597645.1. Classification (GTDB taxonomy): domain Bacteria; phylum Zixibacteria; class MSB-5A5; order JAUVRN01; family JAUVRN01; genus JAUVRN01. Next base: position 2,087 of record JAUVRN010000375.1, on the reverse strand, counting down.
ACGCGGTTCTTCGATCCGCCCAGAAGCGCGCGGCCCGCAAGGGCGACTTCAATCTGGAGGAGTTGTCCCCGCTGAAGCTGATGCCCCGGTTGAAGATCCCCGTGCTGTTCGTACAGGGAACCGCGGATCGTCGCATCAAGCCCCGCTACGCGCAGGAGCATTACGACGCCAAGCCCCCGCCCAGGGATTTGCACTACATCGAAGGCGCCCGGCACGGGCGCGTCTGGCACGAGGGCGGCGAAGCATATCTCGACAAGCTCGAAGAATGGCTCGGGACGCACATGCCCGTCCTCGAGCCTCAGTCTCACAACGCCTGACCGGGCCCGACGGGCGGCCTCGGTCGTTGCCGCCGCCTGTCAAACCTGTTAATCTGGGACGCTATGCTCAAGGCTGTGCTGCTCGATATCGGCGGTCCCATCAACGATGAGACCGTGCAGGAAGAACAATTCGATGACGCCGTGCTGACCGCCGCGCGGGAGATCCGTGACGTGTCGGCCGAGGAATACGCGGACATCTGCCGCCGGGCCGTGGAGTCGTTTGCGCCCCGGGCATACCGGTTCATCATGTGGGAACTGGCCGGGCACGATCGGGAACAGTACGCCGCCATCCGTGATCATGTTCAGCAGAGCGGTTTCGAGCACTTCTGTGTGCGGGCCGAGATTCCGGGGCTCCTGGAACCGATGAGCCGGACATACAAACTCGGCATCGCCGCCAACAGCGGTGCGGCCATGCTGGATCGGCTCGCGGAGGCAAGCCTTCTCCAGTATTTCCGTTCACGGAACCCGGGTGCCGTTGTCGGATTGGACAAGCCGGATCCCCGCTACTTTGAACTGCTGATGAACGACCTGGACGCCCGACCGGAGGAAACGGCCATGGTCGGCGATCGCATCGATTGCGATATGGTCCCGGCCAGGATGCTCGGCATCAAAGCGGTGTTGGATCGAGTGGGCCGACACGCCGGACAGCAACCGAGGTCATCGGATGAAGTCCCGGATGCTGAAATTCAATCTATGAACGAACTACCGGAGGTTCTTCAATCGTGGTAAACAAAGCTCCTGCCTTCCCACCTCAGACCGACTACAAACTGCCCGGCTGGGAGCTGCTCTGGGTGCAGCTTGAGATCACCGGCGACGTCGACGGCCTGGACCCGGCACGGGAGGCACAGACCGGGCGCATGAAACAGATCATGAGGGGTCTGCCCCAGTCGGAACATCCGACGATGCAATCGGTGCGCAGTCTGTTTCGCAATGCGGGGTGCGACCCCACCCGGCATCGTCCCTCGTCGGAGGCGCTGGCGCGAAGACTGCTCAGGGGCGACGACATCCCGGCCATTCTGCCGGCCGTGGACATCAACAACATCTGGTCAACCGAACTCCTGGTGCCGTGCTGCGTCGTCAACCCTCAGAAGATCTCCGGCTCGCTGCTGCTTCGCAAAGGCCAGTCGGGTGAGTTCATGGAGTCGATGCGGGGACCCTTCAACCTCGAAGGCAAACCGGTCCTGGTAGACGAGAAAGGCCCGTTCGGCACACCCATCACCGACGCGGAGCGGGTCAAAGTGACCAAACCGACCGGTACCTACTGGATCGTCGCCTACCTGCCCAAGAGCGTCGTACGGCCTGAGTTCGCCCGCGGTAAACTGGACGACCTGGTCGGGCAGCTTTCCAACGTCCGCGTGACCTATCCGGACCAATGAAAGTCATCGGGCTCACCGGCGGCATTGGTGCCGGCAAGAGCGTGGTCGCACGCGAGTGGGCCCGCCTCGGTGCCCGGATCCTCGAAGCGGACCGGTACGGACACCGGGTGCTGGCCCAGCACGCCGGCGCACGTCGTGAGCTCAGAAAGCACTTTGGCAGGGATGTCATCACACGCTCCGGCCAGATTGACCGCGCGAAGATAGCCCAGCGAGCGTTTGCATCACCGACCGGGATCCGCCGACTCAACCGCATCGTCGGCGATCCGCTGGTAGAGCTTCTCCACGCCGACGTGACCCGGTTGCGGCGACGACGCGGAGGCGTACTGGTCGTGGACGCAGCCCTGATATGCGAGTGGTCTTCCAGTATCCCGTACGATCTGCGTGTGCTGGTCAC
>JAUVRN010000295.1 GCA_030597645.1 Candidatus Zixiibacteriota bacterium | reverse complement strand
CCTGGAGGGCGCCGGGCGTGTGCTCGGCAGCGCGGTGGCAGGACAGCGACTGCAGCGTGTTATGCGCAAGCTCGACCGGGAGCTGACCGAGTACCGACGGGCCGTGGCGCAGTGGGATACTACGCTGGGTGGAAGTATCCCTTTAACGGCCCAGGCCATTCTTCACGGGGCTGCCGAGTCCATCGGAGCGACGGCCGCGTTCCTCGTACCTACCGGCTGCCGTCATATCCCATTCGCCACGGATTCCGGGCTCGTGGGGCTGCCGCTTGACGGCATCTGGGGCGAGGCCGTCACCACGTCCATCCAGAGGGGTCGGGCCCTGTGGGTCAATGCAGGCTCGCGCTCGAACGATCCGCGCGCCGCCTTCGGTCGCTGGGTGGCGCAACCGACGCCGGCGGGATGCCTCTTCTTCTTGCCCCGGGACGACCGCGCCGATATGACACCCCTTGAGCTTGGACGTCTCGCTCGCCTGGCCGAGATCGCGCTTCTGCTGGCGCCGGCACCCGAGCAACCCGATCCGGAACGCGTCTTCGAGCTGGCCACCCGGCTGCACGCCGAGGGGGATCAACCGCAAGCTCTCGCCGAAGTAGCGGCGGAGCTGTTGCCCAGCGCCGAAGCGGTCTGTGTCTGGCGCAAGAGGCAGGGTCGACTGGAGATCGCGGCTGCCGTCGGATGCGATAGTGAACCGCTGGCTGCCTGCCGCTTGCCCGTGGGGCAGGGGACGGTGGGCAAGGCCGCCCTGGCCGTGAGCCCGTTGTCGATCGAATCGAGTGCGGAACTGGGACGTTCGTGGGCAGAATACGCCGAGGAGGAACGTGCCGCGTTCGCCGAGGCCTTCGGAGGCCTGGAGCGTCCGGCGGCCGAGTACCTGGTGCCCATCGCCCACGCAGAGCTCGTGATTCAGTTCGTTCGTTTCACCCGCGGCGGGTGGCCCGAAGCCTCCACTCGGCTGATCGAGTCTCTGGTTCGGTGTTACGACCGCCCGGCCGAGGACGCCGACATCCCGGCACCCGAAACCGATTCGCGGGCCGGCATCGGTCCCGCCCAGGCCAACGAGCTCAACAATATTTTCACGGGCATTCTCGGACAGGCGGAACTCCTCGGACGGCAACTGCACGAATGCGGACTGCCCGCCCTGGAGCGCGAGCGCATCGAACGCATCGTCGAGGCCGCACAGTCGGGCGGCGATCTGGTTCGCCGCCAGGCCCAGTCCAGCGATGGCGACAAGGACGCACCGGGCCTCGACCACACGACACAGGAGTTGCTGGAAGGCCGGCACATCACCGACGATTTGTACCTGCTGCCCGACAACCGGGCCATCCAGATCAAGACCGAGTTCGAAGCGACGCCGCCGTTCGCCGGCGACCGGCAGGCGTTGCAGCGTGTGCTCTGGACTGCGCTGTCGCGCGTGGCCCGCGATCAAAACGCCGTGACGCTCGGCACCTCGGCGGACGACCGTTATCTCTACCTGGCGGTCGACCGTCCTAACAGCCGGGAGCCTTTGACGGGGCCCTTCGGGGATTTCTTCCGCGCTCCCGATATGCAGTGGCGCGACGTTCTGGGACTGGAGGAACTCGATTATCTGAGAAGCCACGGCGCGCAGATCGCCGCGGACGATCGAGAATCGCCGAGCCGCCTGGTCGTGCGCTTCCCCCGCGCCCGTCCTGTCCCCCGGGCAGGCTCCACCCATCCGGGCCTCCACGTACTGGCGGTCGACGATCAGGAGATCATCCGCGACCTCCTGCTGAACATGTTCATGGGTATGGGGCACAAGATCCACGTCTGTGCTTCCGGTGAGGAAGGGTTGCGGCTGCTCGAGGAACACGAATTCGACCTGGTGGTCACCGATCTCGGCATGCCCGGAATGAGCGGCTGGGAAGTCGCGCAGGCCGTCAAGGAACGGAGTCCCTCCACCCCGGTGGTATTGATAACCGGCTGGGGATTCAACTTCGCGGAGGAACAGGTTCGCAAGGCCGGCGTCGATTATGTGCTGACCAAGCCCTTCCGGTTGGAGCACCTGACGGAAGTCGTAGAAGCGGTGGTTCGCCGCTCGCCACAGGTTTCATAGCGCGTGGCGCTCCGATTTCTGACCGCCGGTGAATCGCACGGCCCGGCCCTGACGGGCATCGTGGAGGGCATGCCCGCCGGCGTGGCGGTCGATGTCGACCGCATCGATCAATTCCTCGGATCGCGCCAGCAAGGCTACGGACGCGGCGGGCGACACAGAATTGAATCCGACCGGATCGAGATCACCGGCGGCGTTCGCAACAGCGTCACGCTCGGCAGTCCCATCGCCTTCACCCTGGTCAATCGCGACTTTGCCAACTGGTCGCAGGTCATGTCACCGGAACGCCCCGAGATGCCAACCCCCGACGAAGCGCTGCCGGCACGCATGCGGCCCAAGTACACACCGCGACCAGGACATGCCGACCTGGCCGGTGCGCTGAAATACCGTCACGACGATATTCGGAACGTGCTCGAACGTGCCTCGGCGCGCGAAACAGCGGCACGCGTGGCCGCCTGCGCGTTCCCCCGTCTTCTGCTGGAGCAACTCGGATTCGAGTTCGCGAGCCACGTGATACAGATCGGCGGGGCACGCACACAACAGGCCGCCTCGTTTGATGACATCGCGGCCCGGGCCCCGGAGTCCGACGTTCGCTGCGTGGACGATCAGGCGGCGGCCCGCATGCGTGCTGAAGTCGATCGAGCGCGAGAGGATGGCGACACCGTGGGGGGCGTGGTGGAGTACCGGGTGCGCAATATCCCGGTAGGACTGGGCCGTTTTTCACAGGCCGCTGATCGCCTGTCGTCCCGACTGGCGGCGGCTCTCATGAGCATTCCCGCGTCCCGGGGGGTCGAGATCGGTGACGGCGTCGCTTCGGCCGGGCAGAGAGGCAGCGCCGCCCACGATGAAATCTATTTCGATGCCAGCGCCGCCCCGGGCGACCGCCGATTCGGCTACCGGCGTTACACCAACCGCGCAGGCGGTCTGGAGGGTGGCATGACCAACGGCGAGGAGCTCGTACTGCGCCTGGCCGCCAAACCGCTCTCGACGCTGATGCAGCCCCTCGGTTCGGTGGACATGCAGACGCGGGAAGCCAGCCCGGCGCTGGTGGAGCGCTCGGATGTCTGTGCCGTTCCGCCGTATGCGGTCATCGGGGAGATGCTGCTTGCGTGGGTGCTGGCCGATGCGGTTCTTGAGAAATTCGGATCGGATACGCAATCAGAAATCGAGCGCAACCTGGCCGCCTATCTCCAGGGTCCGCCGCGCTCCGATCGATGAACCCAACGGAAGGCCCCGACCGACCGTAGAACAAAGACCATGCGTGTCGCTCCGGCCGAACAGCCACCGGAGCCGCCAGGGCAAAGCCAACGGAATCCGACTCATATGCCGCACCCATTTCTCGATCACCTGCACAAGGGCCCCCTGCTGACCGACGGCGGCATGGGGACGCTGCTCCACGCCCGGGGCATATCGTTCGATCACTCTTTCGACGGCCAGAATCTCGAGCATCCGGAACTGGTGCGCGATGCCCACCGCCAGTACATCGTGGCCGGGGCCGAACTGATCGAGACCAATACCTTCGGTGCCAATCGTCACCGGCTCGCCAAATTCGGACTCGAGGACCGCGTGCGCGAGATCAACCTGCACGGGGCAAAGCTGGCCCGCGACGCGCGGGAGATCGAGGGCCGGGAGCTCTTCGTGGCGGGCTCCATGGGACCCCTTGGCCAGACGCTGGCGCCGCTGGGACACATCTCGCATTCGGAGGCCGT
>JAUVRN010000340.1 GCA_030597645.1 Candidatus Zixiibacteriota bacterium | reverse complement strand
GTGGGAACGACACGCGGCGCGCTGATGTACGTGGACGGTCGCTCCGTGGCGCTCAATGATTCCACCGCCGGGCAGGCTGCCGGCGTCTTGCGGGACGTGCAGGTGAGTCGCACCGGCGGACTCTGGGTGGCCACCGCCACGGGGCCCTCGCGCTATTCCGGCACCTGGAAACACTTCGACAACGATCACGGCTGGAGCCACGGTGCGTGCGACCGGATCTTCCTGCTCGGCGAAAACGACATTTTCGCAGCCACGGGCGGCTCGCTCGTGCGCTACGACGAGCAGGCGGATATCTGGCTGGATTTCTACGAATACGAAGCCGCCATCGGCGACGATCTCAGGCGTCTGCCGGGCAAACTCCTGGGCATCACCGATTCGGTCACAGCCGTGGCGTACGCCGACTCGCTCGTCCGTTACTCCGGGCTGCCGCTGGATGATCTGGAGCCGGGCGCCAAGGTGCGGATCCCATATCACCTGGTGTTCCGCGGCCGCGTGCTCTCCCTGACGCGGACCAACGACGGCACGCTGTGGATCGGTACGAGTCGCGGCCTGGCCTCCGTCACCCGCGAGCGGCGGGCCCACCGCTACGGTTACGAGCAGATCACCGTCTCCGAGGAGACGACCATACTCGATCTGGCCCGCAGTTATACGGGCGGCGACGACAGGCAGACCAGCCGTCTGGCCAATCGCATTCGCGAGGACAATCGACTCGACGGAGACGTGATTCCGGCCGGTACCACCCTGGAGGTCGCCACCGGCATGTCCAGCGCGGCCATCCACTCGCTTCGGGCCGAAGGCAAGAAGGTGCTGATCGGCACCGAGTTCGGCATGATCGAGCACGACGGGGGCGATGACTGGTCACGGTACTCGCACAACGACCTCGAGTGGCGGCAGGTCAGCGGCATGGCCGAACGCAACGGCGAACGCTGGTTTGCGACCCAGGATCGGGTCGTGGTCTATGCGCGCCCGCGCCGCGAACTGACCTTTATGCACGTCAAGTGGCTGCCCACTCTGGCGGACGATCTCTACTACGAGTTCTTCGGTGGGTCATTTCCCATTGCGGGCTGGGGTACGATCGGCGCCAACATCACCTTCCTGTCGCTGGGCACCCAGATCGGCACGGATGCGACGGGCAACGTGACCGGAGAATTCGGTACCTTCGAGGTCGCCGGCACGCTCTCCTACGGAACACGTCTCTCCAACGCCCTGGCCGTCGGACTCTCCGCCAAGATCATCTACTCGCACCCTTCTGGGCAGGGCGCCGTGTAGGGGCAGGGTGTAGGTCTCGGTGCCCGCCGTGTCCTGGATGGCGGTCTGATCTGGCAGACGCCGTGGAAGCGGCTCGATCTGGGTCTGGCCATCACCAACGTCGGCCCGAACATCTCGTACATCGATGCCAATCAGGCCGATCCGCTGCCGCGCAACCTGGCACTGGGTCTGGCGTATCGGCTGATTCACTCGCCCTACAACAAGCTGACGCTCGTGGCCGAAATGAACAAGGACCTCGTGGGCAAAATCGGCGAACTGGACGAAGCGATCTTCAACGGCGGTATCGAGTACCAGTACGGTTCGTTCATCGCGCTGCGGGCCGGGTACATCTACGACAGCCAGGGCGACATCAAGAAGCCGACCATGGGTGCGGGGTTGCAGTACCGCCACTTCCTGTTCGACTTTGCATACATTCCCTCGTCCTCGGCCAACAAGCCACTGGACAATACCACGAGGCTCTCGCTTTCGGTGCGCTGGTAGGATCATGGCGGGGAGGATGTGGGCGGCGGTAGGGGCCGCGATCGTATTGTATGCCGCGACGGGTGGGGCGAAGACCCTGCCCGTGCGCGGCATCGTATATGACACCGCGCGGGTCGTGGAGTCTGTGCGATGGCATGTCGATGGCCGGGCGGCCGTGGGTCACGTACCGTCTGCGCGCAATCTTCTCGGTCTGGAGCGTCCTCACCGGTTCGGTCTGCCCACCGCTGCGTCAGCGGCGCGTCAGAAGACGGTGCGCGTGGCCGTACTGCGGGTGCAGTTTCCGCTGGAGGTGCCGGACGATCCGCGCACCACCGGCAACGGCAACATCGATCTGCGTGATTCTCTGACCTTCTTCATCGAAGAGGGACACGCGTTCGAGACGGCGCCGCACAATTCCGAATTCTTTGCGACGATCATGCGGGCCATGGCGCAGTACTACGATGTCGTGTCGAACGCTCTTCTGACCGTCGACTACGACATCTTCCCGACGGACCGGGACTCCTCGTACACGCTCGACTCGAGCATGTGCTACTACGGCCTGCTGCCTCCCAACGAGGGCCTGGCCTATCTGCTCATCGACGGCGTGCTCAAGGCGGATTCCGATCCCGACTTTCTGTTTGGCGACTACGACGCCGTGATGATCTTTCACGCCGGCAGCGACGCCCAGCACGACTTCAGTCCGATCACGCCGACCCCGTGCGATTTGTACACCGGATTCGTGCGCCTGCTCGACCCGGCCCTGTTCGTGCCGGTGGACGGCGCCACGCACTTCATACAAGAAGCCGTCATTCTGCCGGAGACCGCGACCCAGGACAACCGTGGCACCGGCCTCAACGGCGTGACGGCGCACGAGTTCGGCCACCAGCTCGGTCTCGTAGACATCTACAACACCAGGACGTTCTTTACCCAGGTGGGGGACTTTTCCCTCATGGACAACGACGCGCAGCAGGTGGGTATCGAGTTCGGCGTGCCGTGGACGCCCAACACGTTCTTCGACTTGCTGCCCGTGTATCCGGACGCGTGGTCGCGCGCGTACCTCGGGTTCGTCATTCCGGTGGTCGTATCGTTCGATTCGATCGGTACATACATGCTCTCGGTTGCCGAAGGCACTTCTCGGTTCGACCAGCTGATCAAGATTCCGATCACGGCCAAGGAGTATTACCTGGCCGAGTTCCGCTCTCCCGACGAGGACCTCAATACGGATCCTGCCCGGCCGGGTGATCAGGGCGTAGGCATTCGCTTCGACTCCAGCTTCAACGCCGTGCTCGGGCCATCAAGGTGCAATCCCGCAACGGGGGCCGAAGCGGACTCGTGTCGCGTCCTCGGTCGGGACTACGACTTCCAGTTCTTCCAGCCCGGTGATTCCGGAGGCCTGCTCATCTGGCACATCGACGAAGAGGTGGCCTACCAGTCGGTCCCCCAGATCGAAGGCGACCCCTACCTGGAAAACAACTTCGACGCAAATACACTTCAGTGGAATCGTTTCCGACGGTTTATGGAGATCGAGGAGGCCGACGGCCTGGTCGATTTCGGCGGCAATTACTTCACCTACTTCGGCGGACAGCGTGAGCTGTTCGTGGGGGGCGGCAACAACGAGTTCGGCCCGGCTACCAATCCTTCGACTCGCTCTCACACCGGTGCGCCGAGCCACATTCGC
>JAUVRN010000147.1 GCA_030597645.1 Candidatus Zixiibacteriota bacterium | reverse complement strand
CGTTCTGACCAAGGTCTTTTCGAGCTAGCTCCAGTATCCCGCATATGAGCGCACGCAAGGCCACATCAGGGACAGGGAAGTCGAAAGAGCCCGTGCCCGAACAGGAGGAAACCGTGCACATGGGCACGGCCCACAGCGAGGCGGACGTCGAGCCGGAGATTGCGGCGGACGCGGAAGTCGGCGAAGAGCTGCCGAACGCCTCGACACCGCCGGAGATCGACGAGTTTTCGGAACTCCAGGATCGCTACGTACGCCTGCTGGCTGAGTTCGACAATTACAAGAAACGCACCGCACGGGAGTGGCGGGCCCGGGTTCAGAGCGCCAACGCCGATCTGCTGCTCGATCTACTCGACATCGTCGACAACTTCGAGCGTGCCCTGGCGGCAGAACACGAGGACGACGCGTACGCGCGCGGCATCCAGATGATCTATGATCAGGTCAACGTGATGCTGCAGCGACAGGACGTGTCCGAGATTCCCGCGCTGGGTGGGCCTTTCGACCCGGCCGTACACGATGCTCTTCTGCACGTCGAGTCCGGGGACTACGACGAAGGGCTCGTGTGCCAGGTGATCCGGCGCGGCTATCGGCTGCACGACCGGGTGCTGCGACCCGCCCAGGTGGCGGTGAGTCGCGGTATCACGCCGGACGGCGCAGGGCAGGACCAGGACGCATCATCAACAGCGTGAACAGGGAACGAGGTATGTTATGGGCAAAGTCATAGGAATAGATCTGGGAACCACCAACTCTTGCGTCGCCGTGATGGAGGGTCAGGAAACGGTCGTCATCCCCAACAAGGAAGGGGCCCGGACGACCCCGTCGGTGGTCGCGTTCACCAGGGACGGCCAACGCCTGGTAGGGCAGGTGGCCAAGCGTCAGGCCATTACCAATCCCGAGCAGACGATATTCTCTATCAAGCGTTTCATGGGCCGCCGCCACAGCGAAGTCACCGAAGAAGAGAAACTCGTTCCGTACCAGGTGGTGGGGGATCCCACGGACGACTGCCGTGTGAAGATTGGCGACAAGGAGTATGCGCCACCGGAAATCTCCGCCATGATCCTGCAACTCATGAAGCAGGTGGCGGAGGACTATCTCGGCCAGGAGGTAACGCAGGCGGTCGTGACCGTACCTGCGTACTTCAACGACAGTCAGCGACAGGCGACCAAGGATGCGGGGCGTATCGCCGGCCTGGATGTGCTGCGCATCATCAACGAACCGACCGCGGCCGCGCTGGCCTACGGACTCGACAAGAAAAAGGACGAGAAGATCGCCGTGTTCGATCTGGGTGGCGGCACGTTCGACATCTCGATTCTGGAGCTGGGTGATGGCGTCGTCGAAGTTCGATCAACCAACGGGGACACGCACCTTGGCGGCGACGATTTCGATCAACGGATCATCGACTGGATGGCCGCGGAGTTTCTGAAAGACCAGGGGATCGATCTCCGTAAGGACCGCATGGCATTGCAGCGGCTCAAAGAAGCGGCGGAAAAAGCCAAGATCGAGCTGTCGTCGACGACCCAGACCAACATCAACCTCCCCTTCGTTACGGCGGATCAGTCCGGACCCAAGCACCTCGACCTGACCCTGACGAGGGCACGTTTTGAGCAGCTCGTGGACGACCTGATCGAGCGGACGCTGAAACCGTGCAGGCAGGCGCTGGCGGATGCCAGTCTGTCGCCGTCGGACATCCACGAGGCCATTCTCGTCGGCGGCATGACCCGGGTGCCCCGCGTACAGGAGGTCGTCAAGGAGTTCTTCGGTCGCGATCCGCACCGGGGTGTCAATCCCGACGAAGTCGTTGCCATCGGGGCGGCCATACAGGGTGGTGTGCTGGCGGGCGAAGTGAAGGACGTTTTGCTGCTGGATGTCACACCGCTCTCCCTGGGCATCGAGACGTTGGGCGGGGTCATGACCAAGCTGATTGACCGCAACACGACTATACCGTCAAAGAAGTCGCAGGTGTTCTCCACGGCCGCAGACAATCAACCTGCGGTGACGGTACATGTGCTGCAGGGTGAGCGCGAAATGGCGATCCACAACCGCACCCTGGCACGCTTCGATCTGACGGACATTCCGGCGGCACCCCGGGGCATGCCACAGATCGAGGTGACGTTTGACATCGATGCCAACGGCATCATGCACGTGTCGGCCAAGGATCTCGGCACGGGCAAGGAGCAGAAGATCAAGGTCCAGTCGAGTTCGGGCCTGTCGGAAAAAGAAGTCGACCGCATGGTGACGGACGCGGAGGAGCACGCCGACGAAGACCGTCAGGCCCACGAGCTCATCGATGCCAAGAACCGCGCGGACCAGGTCACCTACCAGACGGAGAAGACACTCAAGGATCACGGCGACAAGGTGTCGACCGAGGACCGGGCGGCGATAGAGGCCGCCCTTGAAAAGCTGAAAGCGGTGCAGAGCGGCACCGACAAGGCGGCCATAGATCAGGCTCTCGAAGAGGTCAACTCTGCGTCCCACAAGCTGGCCGAGGAGATGTACAAGCAGGCCCAGAGCCAGGGGGGCGCCTCGGAAGCGCCACCGTCGGAGCAGCCGACCGAGGAGACGGCGGGTACTACCGGAGGCGGCGGGGCCGTGGAAGCCGACTATGAAGTCGTCGACGAGGACAAGAAGACAACGTGAAGGTCCAGACCGGGCAGGTGTACAGACCTGACAGAACCCCGGTGAAGCGATGACGAAGCGCGATTACTACGAGGTGCTGGGTGTAGGCCGCGACGCGTCGGATGATGAGATCAAGAAGGCGTATCGCAGACTGGCGGTGCAGTATCATCCGGACAAGAACCCCGGCGATCATCAGGCCGAAGAGAGTTTCAAGGAAGCGACGGAAGCGTACGAGGCACTGAAGGATCCTGCCAAGCGAAGGCGCTACGATCAGTTCGGCCATGCGGCCTTCGGCCAGGGTGCCGGACCGGGTGCCGGCGGATTTGGCGGGTTCGATTTGTCCGACGCGCTACGCGCCTTCATGCGCGACTTCGGTGGTTTCGGGGACTTCGACGATCTGTTCGGCGGCCGGCGCGGCCGCGGACAGCGGATGCACCGGGGGCAGGATCTTCAGGTGCGGCTGCCGCTGACGCTGGAGGAGATCGCCGCGGGCGTCGAGAAGAAGATCAAGCTCAACAAATTGACGTCGTGTGAAGAGTGCGGTGGCTCGGGCGCCGCATCGGGCGCGGGTCGCAGTTCGTGTCCGACCTGCGGCGGGGCCGGCGAAATCCGGCAGGTCTCACGGAGCATTCTCGGTCAGTTTGTGAACGTCACCGGGTGTCCTCAGTGCAACGGGGAGGGCGAGATCATTGCCACACCCTGCGAAACCTGTTCGGGCGAAGGCCGCGTGCGGGGCAGTACGACACTCACGGTCAAAGTCCCTGCCGGTGTCTCGGGTGGCAACTACATCCCGATTCGGGGAGCCGGCAACGCCGGTCCCCGGGGCGGACCCTCGGGCGATGTAATCGTCGTGATCGAAGAAAAGAAGCACGACCTCTTCGTTCGTCATCACGACCATATCGTGTACGAACTGCCGCTTTCGGTCACGCAGGCGGTGTTGGGCGATGAGGTAACCGTAGCGACGCTCGAAGGCACCACATCGCTGCGTATTCCCGCGGGTACGCAATCCGACAAGATCTTCAAGATCGGCGGCAGGGGAATTCCACACCTGAACAGTCGTGGTCGCGGGGACCTCCTGGTCAAAGTCACGGTCTGGATACCGGGCAAAATAAGCGCCGGGCAGCGCAAGCTCTTCGAGGAGCTCGGTCGGTCGGAAGGTCTCAAGCCACCGCGTACCGACCGCACCTTTTTCGACACGCTCAGGCAGACGCTCGGCGTATGAGCCCCGCCATCACACCGTGAGACCATCCCGATCAACCGCGCCCGTGCGATCCACCGCCGACCGTGCATGCACGTATGCTGATTTCGATCTGCCGGTCGATGTGGTAGATCTCTTTGCCGGAGCACTGGAGGACGTCGGACTGCTCGATATGGAAGAGCGCGCCGGCTCGGCGTCGGATCGGCTGCGCCGCCACGGGATCGGAGCCTGAGGTGAGCGAGCCGGCCACGTTCTTTTTCGGAAGCAGGATCCTGGAGCGGTTCGAATTGGCCCCGGAAGACACCCATCATGCGGTGCGGGTCATGAGGCACAAAAAGGGCGACATCATCTGGTGCATCGACGGTTCGGGCATCCTCTTCGGCGTCCAGTTGGAAAAGACAGGGTCGCGTACGGCCGTCGGTACGATCGTCTCGGAATGCCCTGCCCACAACGAGCCGCCCCTCGAGATTACGCTCGTCTGTGGGCTGACCCTGGTCTCTCGGATGGACTGGCTGATCGAAAAGGCCACTGAACTCGGCGTTGCAACCGTACACCCGATCAAGGGCCGACGGCATGTGGGGCCCGGCCGGATCAAGCGCTGGGAGCGAATGGCCCGCAGCGCCGCCAAACAGTGTCGGCGGGGCAGAATCCCGGATATTCACGCTCCGGCGCCCCTGGACGCGATCCTGGCCGATCTTCCAGGTAATGCGCTGCGGCTTCTGGCAGATGCATCCGGTCGGGGCATGCCTTCACCTGTCCCGAAGGTCGATCACGTGGTGGTAGCCGTGGGACCCGACATCGGATTCTCGCCGGATGAGCGCAAATCTTTGCTGCAGAATGGCTTTCGACCGGTCAGCCTGGGAACCCGCCGGCTCCGGACAGAGACCGCTGCGGTGGCCATCCTGGTGCCTCTGGTGACCTGTTTCCAGACAGGGACCACGACTCCGGGATCGTCCGGACAGGGTGAAATCGCTTGACATTCAGTGCATTAGCCGTATCCTGTTTCGTTGCCCGGAACATTGGATTGTAATCCGGGAAGCGTTCACCGTATCGCAAGCGTCTGAAAGGGGTTGATTCAATTTGACGCTGGTCAAGGTCTCGTCGGACGAGTCTTTCGAGAAGGCTCTCCGACGCTTTAAGAAGTCGTGTGAAAAAAACGGCATTCTGGCCGATATTCGACGGCACGAGCATTTCGAGAAGCCGTCCGAGCGCCGCAAGCGCAAGCTGAATACGGCCAAGAGGAAGATGCGTCGCCTCATACGTCTCAAAGAGCGGCGCGGGTAGCGGCCTTTCGAGGAGGCCATCCGGACTCTGACGTCCCTGGCAGAACGAATTCAGTCCGATCTCGTGGCGGCCATGAAGGCCGGTGACAAGCACAAGGTCGAGACACTGCGCGGGGTCAGCAGTGACCTCAAGTATCGCAAGATAGAGCTGGGCAAGGAGTTGCCCGATGACGAGGTCGAATCGGTGCTGCGCAAGGCCGCCAAGAGGCGTCGCGAGTCGATCGCCCTGTACACCGAGGGTGGTCGCGAAGATTTGCGCAGCCAGGAACAGAGAGAGCTGGAAATGATACAGGCCTATCTTCCGCCTGAGATGTCGGACGATAGCCTGGATCAATTGTTACATGCGGCCATTGCAGAGGCGGAAGTCACTCAGCCGGGGGATGTGGGCCGCGTCATGAAACTGGTGATGCCCCGGCTCAAAGGGCAGGCTTCCGGAGAGCGCGTCCGCTCACGCGCCACAGCGCTGTTGACGAGCAGCCACTGAACGGGGCGGCGGCCATCCCGGGGGGGGATAGCTGCCCGAAGCCCGAACGCCCCCACAGGTAGGAGCGGGACATGAACTGGGTCGATTACGTGCTTCTGGCACTCCTCGTGGTGTCCATGATCTTCGGCTCACGGCGGGGTACCATTCGAGAGAGTATGGGCTTGATCGCCTTCATGATCGGGCTCGTGTTTGCCACGCATTACATCGACTGGCTGGCCTACGCGT
>JAUVRN010000308.1 GCA_030597645.1 Candidatus Zixiibacteriota bacterium | reverse complement strand
TGCCTGTGCCGAGTACCTCATCGAGGCGGGATACACGCAGTCATCTCACCTGGCCATCGAAGGAGGCAGCAACGGCGGACTGCTCATGGGTGCCGCGCTCACACAGCGGCCCGAGCTGTACCGTGCGGTCGTGTCGCACGTGGGCGTCTACGATATGCTGCGGGTGGAGCTGGATCCCAACGGCGAGTTCAACACCACCGAATTCGGCACGGTGACGATTCCCGAGCACTTCGAAGCTCTGTATGCCTATTCGCCTTACCACAACGTCAGGAACAAGACCGCGTATCCAGCCATCCTGCTGTTGACCGGGATGCATGACGGGCGCGTCAATCCTTCCCACTCGTTCAAGATGGCGGCCCGATTACAGGCGGCCACGAACTCAGGGCATCCCGTCCTGCTTCGCACCAGCTTGCAGACGGGCCACGGCCGGGGCACCTCCCTCTCACGCCAGGTGGAGAAGTATGCCGATGTGTACGCGTTTTTGTTCAACGAACTCGGCCTGACGTTTCACACACCGGAGTCGGAGGATACCGAAGCCGATCGCGGCCGGTGAGACCCGTCGGCGCGGGTCCCGGTTGGCCGGATCGACGGGATCGGCGTGTGATGACTTTTTGTATAATCTCTACGGAGACCTGACATGACGCGCTCGATCTGGTTTGCAGGGGTATGCTGGGGCCTCGTTGTGTTGCCCGTCGCCGTGCAGGCCGATACGGTCGGCGACGCCTCCGATACCCTGGACGCCATCGTCCGTCGGATCGACGAACTGCACCGCAGCAACTCCAGCTACGCCGAAATCGAGATGCAGATCGTCACTCCGCACTGGTCGCGGACGCTCGAGATGGAAGCGTGGTCCATCGGCAAGACCCGGACGTTCATCCGCATCCACTCGCCCAAGAAGGAACGGGGCGTCAGCACGCTGCGCATCCACAACGAAATGTGGAACTATCTGCCCAAGACCAACAAGGTGATCAAAGTGCCGCCGTCGATGATGATGGCATCGTGGATGGGGTCGGACTTCACCAACGACGATCTGGTCAAAGAGTATTCGCTCTTCGATGACTACGCCTACGAGCGCGCTCATCCCGACGACGCCGATCCCGAGCTGGTGTATATCCGGTTCGTGCCTCGGGACGATCTGCCCGTGGTGTGGAGGGAAATCGTCGTCGCCGTCGAACCGAACGACCTGATCCCCGTATGGGAGCAGTACAACGACGAAAAGGGTGAACCGATACGCAGGATGACCTACTCCGAGGTCGGAGAGTTTTCCGGCCGCCTCGTCCCCGCGGTGCTGGAGATGGTGCCGCAGACCAAGGAGGGACACCGTACCGTCATCCGGTATCGCACGCTGGAGCTGGATGTGGACGTCGATGAAGATGTCTTTTCTCTGCGCCACCTCCGCGCCGTGGACTGAGGATTTCGCACGCCGATGATGCTGCGGGTCGCGTTTCGCAACGTACTTCGCCAGAGACGGCGCAGCCTCCTGACCGTGCTCACGATGTCCGGCGGATTTGCGCTGGCTGCCGTCTCCATCGGATTCTCGGACGGCACGTACAACAACGTCATCGATCTGTTTACCCGCAATCAACTGGGGCACATTCAGATTCACGCGCCCGGTTATCTCGACCGACCCTCCCTGTACAAGAACATCGCGGATTACGACGAGGTCGGCGCCCGTGTGAATGCGGTACCCGGCGTCCAGCACTGGGCGCCACGGATCAAGGCCGCGGGACTCGCATCGGTGAACGACAAGACTACCGGCGTGGCCATTATCGGCATCGACCCGGCCCACGAGAACGAGACGACCCGGTTCGACCGAAAGATCACCGAGGGTCGATCGCTGGGTCAGACGGCTGCGCACGAGGTGGTACTGGGCAGCGGGCTGGCCCGTGTGCTCCGGGCCGAGGTGGGGGAAGAACTGGTGGTCCTTTCGCAGGGCGCCGACGGATCCATCGCCAACGATCTGTACACCATCGTGGGACTGGCGGAGAGCAATTCAGGTATTCAGGATCAGACCACGATGTACCTGCACGTGGTCGACGCTCAGGAGCTCTTTGTGCTGGAGGATCGCGCGCACGAGAGCGCGATCGTCGTGGAGACCCTGGAGGACGTGCCGCGGGTTACGGCAGCCATCGACGAGACCCTCGCCGGCCGGGACGTAGTGGTGGAACCGTGGAAGGTGTTCGCCAAAGCGTTTTACCGTGCCATGGTCATGGACCAGCAGGGTACCTGGATCATGCTCGGTATCATCATCCTGCTCGTCGCGGTGGGCGTGTTGAATACCGTCCTCATGACCGTACTCGAACGCCGACGCGAATACGGCGTACTGCGCGCCGTCGGTACCGGACCGGGACAGATCTTCCGGCTCGTGCTTATCGAGGTCACGGTCATGGCGGTGATCGGGATCGTCGCGGGTTCGCTGGCAGCCTGGGCCGCCAATCACTACTTTGCCGTGCGCGGTCTCTCCGCCGGTTTCGAATTCACCTACGGCGGTATCGAATTCACCCGCATGTACACCGAGGTCAATGCGCGCACCTTCTGGATCCCGGCGCTCAGCGTGATGGTGTCCGCGTTGCTGGTATCCATATACCCCGCCGCCCGGGCCGCCCACACGCCGCCGGCCCAGGCCATGAGACTGCACTAAGGACGACCGCGTGCAGATATACGTCAAACTCGCCTGGCGGAACGTCCTTCGAAACAAGCGCCGGAGCCTGCTCGCGGGTCTGGCGATCGGGGTCGGTCTCGCGTCGCTGATGTGGATCGACGCCCTCATTCTGGGCCTGCAGGCGTCCATGCTGCACTCCGCCACCTCGTCGTTTATGGGTGAAGCCCAGATTCACGCCCAGGGCTTTCGCGAGTCGTTCGAGGTGGAGAATACCGTTGTCGCGGGTCCGGAGGTGGCTCAGGCGGTCCGCCGCGATCCGCTGGTCCGCGATGTCGCCCCGCGTACGCTGTCGATGTCTATGATGTCGTCGTCGGCCAACATGGCCACGGTGACGCTGGTGGGCGTGGATACGGATCTGGAGCCGGCTCTTTCGGACGTGGACCAGGCCCTGATCGCGGGCCGCTACCTGAGCCCCGACGGACGGGGCGAGGTCATCATCGGCGACAAACTGGCGGATCTACTGGAGGTCGAACAGGGCGATCGCGTCGTGCTCACGGCGGCCCAGGCGCATACCGGGGACCTTTCGCAGGAGCTGTTTCGGATCACGGGCATCTACCACTTCAATATAGACGGACTGGACCGCGGGATGGCATTTGTGCGCCTGCCGGTGGCCCAGCGCCTGCTCGGTCTGGGGGAAGATTTTCACGAGATCGCGATCGTGTTCCACGACATGAATACGGCCGGTCGCGATGACATCCCGTTCTGGGACCGGTATTCACAGGGGGGCAACGAGGCGGTGGGCTGGAGAACGCTGCTGCCGGAGATGGCGGCGGCGTTCGAGCTGGTGGGTGTTCAGACGCTGATCCTGGGTCTGATCCTCTTTGCCATCGTCGCCCTCGGCATCATGAACACGCTGTTCATGTCGCTGTACGAGCGATTGTTCGAATTCGGCGTGCTGCGCGCCGTCGGTACGCCGCCATTAGCCATGGGCAGGCTCGTCATGCTCGAGTCGAGCGCCCTCGGCTTGATCGGCGTGTTGTGCGGCGCCGTG
>JAUVRN010000402.1 GCA_030597645.1 Candidatus Zixiibacteriota bacterium | reverse complement strand
CTTCTGGGTGATCATCTTCTTTTCGGCCATGAGCGCTCTGTCCCAGGTCTTCGTCAAGGAAGAGGAGGCCGGTACCTCGCTGGCGCTCAAACTGGCTGCCCGGCCCGACGCGGTCTATTTCGGCAAACTCCTCTTCAACCTCATGCTCCTGGCCCTGCTCACCGCCGTGGTTACGCCGCTGTTCATCATGCTGGTGGATATGAAGGTGCACGATTGGACCACGTTCACAGCCGTTCTCGTCCTGGGCGTGTTCGGGTTGGCGGGGGCCACTACAACGGTGGCTGCCATCGTCGCCCAGGCCTCGTCCAGGGGCGCCCTCTTTGCCGTCCTATCGTTTCCGATCCTGCTCCCGCTGCTCATCGCGGCTATTGGCGGTACGATGGCTGCCCTGGACCCCGTGGGAGCGGCCTCCGCAGCTGGCGAGCTCAAGCTGATGGGCGCCTACGCAGTGGTCATGCTCACCGGTAGCTGGCTGCTATTCGAGTTCGTCTGGTGGACCTAGGGTCGTGCCCGAGAGAATCCCTGTCTTTCTCGCGGACCTTGCGGCGCCTGACTTCGTTGAAGGTCCTCGCCGTATCTCCTTGATACACATTGCCTTCACGCCTCATCAGTCGCCACTATGCCCCACGGGGCTCAGACAGGTTTTCTGTGGAGCACGGCCCTTGACCGGCTATCGATTGCGCTTGAATTCGTCCACAAATTGTTTATTATGAACGAAGTAACTGATCGTACGAGGCTCCTGAAAGGGCGTCGGACAACGTATAGGTACCCCTGGGAGGGGTAGTGGCAGACAGCCAGGCGGTAGTTCAACATAGAGCCCGCCCCGACCACATCACAAATCGTCGGGGTGGCGTGCGCTGGTGGCAACCGGTGCTCTTCGTGGCCATGTGTGGCGTGATCGCACTTTCGTTTGTGCTGCCGCCGCCCATGAACGTCGACGTGACCTTTCGCGCTGCCAGCCGTATTTTCTTCTATCACGTTCCCGTGGCTTGGGTTACGGTGATTGCCTATTTCCCGGCCTTTTTCTACGGCATCCGTTTTCTGCGCCCCCTGAGCTGGCAGGATGACCATCGGGCCGTGACGGCGGCGGGGCTGGGTACGGTGTACTGCATTCTGGCCACTATATCGGGCTCGATCTTCGCCAAGGTGGCCTGGGGGTCATTCTGGAATTGGGACCCGCGACAGGTGTCGATATTCGTGCTGTTGCTCATCTACGGACCATATGTCACGCTGCGCGGTGCCGTGCGATCGGACCAAGCCCGCGGCGCCCTGTCGGCTGTCTACTCGATCCTGGCGCTCTTCGCGGTACCGTTCTTCATCTTCATTATGCCGCGGATGGACAAGTCGCTGCACCCGGCCCAAATGAAACTTGATCCCGGCTCCACACTGCCGGTGTTCCTGGTGAGCCTGGCCTGTTTTACCGTACTGTTCTTCTGGATGCTGACCATGGCGTTCAAGGTCAGTCTCCGGCAGGGACGAAAAGAGAGAGACTTCTGACACATGGATGGAAACTACGTTGCACTGGCGGTTACGATGGTGGGGTGGATCGGGCTGTTCGCATACCTGATGCGCCTGGACCGCAAAATAAAGGAACTGGACAGTGAAAGCTAAATACATCATAGGGGTGGCGGTCATCGTCGGAGCGGCCGTGTTCGGCGCGCTCGAGTTTCGCGGTACGATGACACCGTATGTCGACTTCAACGAAGCCAAGGCATCGCAGACACGCTGCCAGGTCATGGGGGAGGTCGAACACGGTGCAACCAGCTACGAAACCGCATCGCAGACGCTCCTGTTCACCATCGTCGACGAGGATGGACAACCTCTCCGGGTGGCGTACCAGGGGATCATGCCGGGCAACTTCGAGCAGGCCGAGTCGGTGGTGGCCAAGGGACACTTCGATGGACGTCGATTCGAGGCGGACGAACTGCTCGTGAAGTGTCCGTCCAAGTACCAGGGGGGCGAAGTCTAGCATGTTCATCGGCAAACTCACCATCGCACTCGCAGCCGTGTTCGCCGTGTTTGCCACCATCGTCTACTTCTACGTGGGACGTGGACACCGGCGCCTGATGCTCTGGGGGCGGCGCGGGTACTACATCTTTACCTTCTTTGCCTGTGCCGCGGCCGCACTGTTAATGTACGCGTTTCTGACCAACGATTTCCGGATCGATTACGTGTACAGCTACTCGTCGATCGGAGACGGCCTGGCATACAACGTCGCCGGATTCTGGGGTGGACAGCAGGGCACCTTCCTGCTCTGGCTGGCCATGGGCTCGGTGATCGGACTCTGGCTGGTTCGCCATGCTCAGGATGACGATCACGCGGGCATGTCGATCTTCTATTTCATGCTGATCCAGATTTTTCTGCTGATCGTGCTCCTGGTCAAGAGCCCCTTCGCGCTGGTACCGGGACTCCCGGCGGGCATGGTGCCGCCGGACGGCCGCGGTCTCCACCCGCTGTTGCAGGACCCCTGGATGGTCATCCACCCGCCGATCGTCTTTGCCGGCTTCGCATCAGCGGCCGTGCCCTTCGCGCTGGCCCTGGGGGCGCTCACGCTCAACCGGTACAAAGAGTGGGCGCCGAGGGCACAGCCGTGGGTCCTCTTTACCGTAATCACCCTGGGTACCGGCCTGATCATGGGCGGTTACTGGGCGTACAAGGTGCTCGGCTGGGGCGGGTACTGGGCCTGGGATCCGGTAGAAAACTCCATCATCATACCGTGGTTCATCGGCCTGGCCCTGATGCACGGACTGCTGATCGAGCGCCGCGAAGGCAGTCTGCGCAAATCCAACCTGGCCCTTTCCATCCTCGCCTTTGTGCTGATCATGTTCGGGACGTTTCTGACCCGATCCGGAGTGCTCGCCGACTTTTCGGTGCACTCCTTCGTCGATCTGGGTCTCAACGCGTATCTGGTCTTCTTCATGATCCTGTTCATCGGCCTGGGCATTTTCTGGCTCAGCTACCGGTACAAGAGCATCCGCGTACCG
>JAUVRN010000453.1 GCA_030597645.1 Candidatus Zixiibacteriota bacterium | reverse complement strand
GATGCCCAGGAGTTTGCCCGGCAGACGCCTGAGATCGTCGCCGATGGCGGCTTCGTATTCGTAGAAATCCAGCCAGATGTCCGCCTGCTCGTCGTAGCGCACGAGCGAGCCGCCCGTGGCTGCGAAAATGTCATTTTCGCCGAGCAGGAAGATCCGGTCGCACGCACCGTGGCTCCAACCGTGATCTTTGTCGAAGTGCTTCCAGGTGCCGGAATAGCGCGAGGGCCCCGTGGCGGTGGCCACCCACAGTTCGCCGGTGCGACTCACCTGCACGTCCCGCACGACGCCGGCAGCCTGCCCGGCGGTGGAATCATTGAGCGCCACGGAGCGACCGTCCACGTACATCAGCGCGCCGCGTGTCGTTCCCACGTACAGCGTCCGCTCGCGCGAGGTTATGCCCGTTACGTCGCCCGGCAGGTTCATGGCAAACGGGAACGTCAGCTTTTCGGGCAGATACGGCACCGCGGCCCGGCGGGTCAGCACCTCCAGTACGGCCACATCGTCCTGGTCGAAGTCGCCGCTGCGCTGGATGTCGTCGATCTCGTCCAGCAGATCATCGAGGCCGTCGCGGTCCGAGTTGAGTACTTCGTTGGCCTCGAACAGGGTTTCCATCAGCACGATCAGCGTCTCCGTCACGACGCTCTCGTTGAGTGCACGCAACGAGCGCCAGGCGCTACGCAGCGAGTCACTCGTCACGTACTGATTGAGCGCCGCCACCTGGGCCACCCGGGCGTCGAGCTCGGGACCGTCGGGAAGTCCCGTGCGCGTCTTGACCAGGTTGATCAGGTTCTCGGAGGCGTCCGGCTCGTATTCATCGCCGGTTTCCCAGATGCCGTAGTCTACCGCCGCGGCCTGGTCGGCCTGCACGTCGCTCTCCCCCCTCGCGATGGACGAGTAGTGCGACGGCGGCGTGGCACGCATGAGGTCCGTATTACGACCAGGAGCGGAACGGCCGCCGGTGAACACTTCCGGCAGTGCACTGCGATCGCCGCCCAGGGCCACAGACGAGAGAATACCGGTGGTGCCGGACGTGATACGCAGTACGCCGTGACCGCCGTCTGCCACCCACGAGACCTTCACGTCGCTGGCGAGTAGAACGTAATCGATAGCCGACTGCAGGGCTCTCACGAGTTCGGCGGAGCTGGTGTACGATGCGTCCGGCAGCGAGATCGGGCCGCTGTCGCGGCCGTCCACACGCAGGGTCAGGGTGTAGCCGCCCGCCGGTACGTCCAGGGCCTCGTCGCGCGGATTCTTCATCCGTGCCGTTTCGAAGTACCCGGCGCGTGCTTCCGTCAGGATCCAGATATCGTACCTCGTGTAATTGCGATGGGGGACGTCATTTTCCACCACCGCAAAGTCCGCGATCGCACGATCCCTGGGGATGGGCACGTCGAGCCAGAGATCCGACAGCGGATAACGTCCAAGCCCGGCCGGATTCCAGTGCGACGCCGTGGCGTCGTCCGCCATCGCGACGAACGCCTCACCCATACCGGCGGGGCGTGAACCCGGGGCGATGCGGAGAAACAACACCGCGGCCTCCGAAATGTTGGCCCATGTCCGGGCCGTCGGCACGGCGATCAGCACCAGTGCCGCCGCCCACATCAACAAACTGCGTTTCAACATCTTCTAACCTCCCGACAAAAACCTTTCCCCCCGCTAATCGGAGCGAATCAATACGATTTTGGTGAAGTCCTTGACACGGTTGCCTGCGGATTCGGCCTCGATAGCCAGGATGTAGATCCCGGCGGCCACGCGGTCGCCCACGTCGTCGGTGCCGTCCCAGCGCGTCCCGTAGTTATATCCTATATCGGCCTGTGTATCCTCGAAGATGCGGATCCGATTGCCCGCCACGGTAAAGAGCGACAGGGTAACGCGATCCGGCGGAAAGGTCAGTTCGTAGGTCAGGGTCGTCGCCTGCACATCGGGGTCGAACGGATTCGGGTACGCCAGCAGGTCGCGGATCTCATATTCCTGATCCCCCGAAGCATCTACCGATACATCGAGCATGCCGGGGTTGTTCGCGTTGTCCCAGGCCAACAGTTGAATCTCCCGGTGCCCCGGCGCAAGATCGGGCAAGGTGAAGCTGATGGCCCCCGATGAGAAACTGCCTACGTCATAGAGAAAGAGGTCGGTGATATCACGACGGGAAAACGCGTCCACGTCGACGGTCACGCTGATTCCGTGTCCACCGCCGCCGATGTTGACGCCCAGCGAATCGGTAATGCGCGCTTCCCAGATGTCGGCGGGGCCGACACGCAGACGACCTTCCGGTTTGCGGCCGTTGATCGTCAGGCTCCAGATGGGACCCTGCGTGTCACTGGTCGAATCCCCCGCGACCGCTACCGGCAAAGGCGCGATCACGCCCAGGGCGTCCTGACGGGTCCCTTCGACGTACACGACGATACGCGCACCGTCCGCGCCGTAGGAGACGTCCTTGGGCACCAGAAAGCTCAGATCAAAGCCCGAACTGTCGTTGGCAAAAGCGCCCTCGAATATGCGCCGTCCCTCGAGTGTGTAGAAGACGGTGTGTGTGCCGACCTCATACTGGCGCTCGCGCGGGGCGTCGCGGACCGACAGGATCAGGTTGCCGCCGAGGTCGATCGGAGCCGCCGCCGAATCGATCGTCTCGCCTTTCACCT
>JAUVRN010000002.1 GCA_030597645.1 Candidatus Zixiibacteriota bacterium | reverse complement strand
CCGCATTGATGATAACGGCCTTCGTAGCCGTCATGATGATCACGGTCGAGTATGTGAGCGTACTCAGCCGCGGCACGTTCCAACAGGCCCTGGGGAGTACCCGCTGGTTGCAATATGCGGCCGCCGCGGCGCTCGGCGCGCTGCCCGGCTGTCTTGGCCCCTTCACGGTTGTGACCCTCTACACGCACCGGGTGGTATCGTTGGGCGCCGTCGTCGCCGCGATGATTGCAACTAGCGGTGATGAAGCATTCGTGATGTTCGCCCTCTTCCCCGCCACGGCGGCGTGGCTGACTCTGGGACTTGCAGCGGTGGGCGTTGCCGTTGCTCCTCTAGTCGATCTCGTGGCCGATCGCAGGCGAGGCACCCAAGGCTGTCCCAGCCTTGCAATTCACGAAGCCGATACCTGCAGGTGCTTCCCCGGTAGGGAGGTGATACGACAATGGCGGCACCCCAGTGGTGTGAGAACCGGGCTCACCGTCGCTATGATTGGCTTCGTCGCAGTCGCGGCTACAGGACTCGTAGGTCCCCCCCAATGGGATTGGGTACGAGTAACGCTCCTAGCGGTTGGTCTCTTTGGGGCCTTCGTGGTCTCTACAGTGCCGGACCATTTTCTCCGTGACCACCTGTGGCGTCATGTTGTAATCAGGCACGCACCGCGCGTCTTCGCCTGGACGTTCGGCGTGTTGCTGGCCGTTGCAGTCCTCAGCAGGTTCGTCGATCTGGTGTCCTACGTGCAACAGAACCTGTGGGCCGTCTTGGGCGTCGCTGGGCTGGTCGGGACCATCCCTGAATCGGGCCCACACCTCGTGTTCGTGAAACTGTTCGCCGATGGCCACATGCCCCTGAGCATCCTGATTGCCAATTCAATCGTGCAGGACGGGCACGGCATGTTGCCGCTCCTGGCGGAGTCGCGTAGGGATTTCGTCGTGGTCAAGGCGATCAACCTGGTGGTAGGACTCGCTGTGGGTGCAGTCCTGCTGGCGCTCAGTCTCTAGCTACCCCTGCGGCCGAATCCCACGTGGGCCCCCTCCGCTCCCACCCGCCAAGCCGCCCGGCACCGACCTTGACATTGCCGGTACAGCGAAGAAACTTAGGCGCGTAGAAGAATGTTAACCGTATACAATGTATTCTCACCTTCATTATATACACCCATATACATCGGCATTCTTCTCACCGACAGGCCTGCGCGCCACTTGAGCCGGTCGCGGGCCGGGCTGCCAGATCAAGCGTTGAGCGGGAGGTCACTCTGTTGAGGCGCACCTCCGTGTACGCATAACGGGCGAAGCTACCGTCACCGGAGGGCTCAGGGGCCGACCGG
Source organism: Candidatus Zixiibacteriota bacterium (assembly GCA_030597645.1). Taxonomy (GTDB): domain Bacteria; phylum Zixibacteria; class MSB-5A5; order JAUVRN01; family JAUVRN01; genus JAUVRN01. The sequence continues at coordinate 20,034 of JAUVRN010000002.1, read as the reverse complement.
TGTTCCCAGCGGTAGCGAGTCGGAGCATTGCACTCCAACCCCTGGGAGGGCAGCCACATGACCATTACTCGTTTTCTCATCCTCACGTTTCTCGTCACCCTGTTGGGCCTGGGTCAGCTCGACGCGCAGGCTCAGACGGGCACTATCTCTGGAACGGTCCCGGACTCCGCGACCCTACAACCGCTTGTCGGTGTCGGCATCATGATCGAGGGAATGCGGCGAGCGACGACCACCGGAGCCGATGGCGCGTTCACGCTGACCGGCCTCGCGGCCGGGACCTACCGTGTGACGGCCCGGTACATCGGGTACGCTCCCGCGACGCGGGAGGTCACGCTCCGCGCCCTTCAGGAGGTGACGTTGATGTTCGCGTTGCCGCGCCAGGTCATGGTGATGGATGAGATCGTGGTGACCGGGTACGGCGCCCAGCGCCGCGCGGCGATCAGCGGATCGATCGCGTCGGTCCAGGCGGAAGATGCCTACGTCGGTGTCATCAACAACGCTGACCAGATGCTCGAGGGCCGGGTCGCCGGCGTCCAGATCACGGAGAACAGTGGCGAGCCCGGTGCCGGCGTGCAGATCCGCGTCCGCGGGGGGTCGTCTATCAGCGCCGGTGACGAGCCGCTGTACGTGATCGACGGGATCGTCGTCTCCAACCTGGATACTGAAGCGGAGGGGGTTGGCGTCGGTGGTCAGGCGTCGCTGTCCCGCAACCCGCTGAGCCTCATCAATCCCAGCGACATCGAATCCATGACCGTTCTCAAGGACGCCGCAGCAGCCGCCATCTACGGCGCTCGCGGTGCGAATGGCGTCATTCTGATCACGACGAAGCAAGGCCAACGGGACCAGACGTCATTCGAGTACGATGGTTATGTGACCGCGGCAAGCCGGGCGCGGTCGCTGAATCTGGCGACCGCGGACCAGTACCGGCAGTTCGTTAACGAACAGATCGCGGCTGGCAACGTGGACTCATCCCGGGCCGATGAACTCGGGTCTGCGAACACCAACTGGGAGAACGAGGTTACCCGCACCGCAATCGTGCAGAACCACAACTTCGCTTTCTCCGGCGGGACGCAGTCCACGCAGTATCGTGCCTCCCTCAATTACATGAACCAGGAGGGAGTGACGCGCGGAAGTGGTTTTGAGCGGTTTCAGGGCCGGCTCAACGGCACGCAGTACGCCTGGGACGACAGGTTGCAGCTGCGTCTCAATTTGACGGCGTCCCACATGAACCACGACTATGTGACGTTCCAGGATGGTGGTGGCTTCGAGGGGGCCGTGTTCCAGAACATGATGCAGTTCAACCCGACGCGGCCCGTCACGGTGACGGATACGGCGACCGGCGAGCAGACGGTCTACGAAATCGGACCGGGCGCGCAGTCGGTGCGCAACCCGGTGGGGATGATCAACCAACTGGTTGACCTCGCCGGTACGACCCGAGTACTGGGCAACGTAAGGGCCCAGCTCGATATCCTCCCGACCCTCAGCGCCCAGCTGGTTCTGGGTGCGGACCGCAGCGAGAGCACGCGGCGGATCTACTACCCCAGCGCCAGCCCGGTCGGGGCGCAGTGGAACGGGCGGGCGGTGCAACAGAGTCTCGAACTCACGTCCCTGACGTTCCAGGGTATCGTCACGTGGGCTGACCGCATCGCCTTCGATCACGACCTCGAAATCCTCGGCGGTTACGAGGTCAACGAGTTCGACAGAGACGCGTTTTCAGCTGAGGGACGCGATTTCCTTACAGACGCGTTCGGTTACGACAACCTGGCCGCCGGCAATGAGCTCCTAACCCAGAACTCGTTCAGGCAGGAAAAGAGCCTCATCGGGGTCTTTTCCAGGGTCAACTACGGCTTCATGGACCGCTACTTCGTGACCGGTGTGCTCCGCTTCGACGGGTCGTCTGTTTTCGGGGCCGACAACAAGTGGGGGGTATTCCCGGCCCTGTCGGCGTCGTGGCGGATCAGCGAAGAGAACTTCATGCTGGGCGGGCTGTTTTCCGAGCTGCGCTTCCGCGCGGGCTACGGACTGCAGGGCAACGAGGCCGTTGCTCCCTACGCATCCCTCATCACGCTGTCTCCCGGTGACCGCTACGTATTCGGTGAGTCTCCCGTTGTTGGTGTGGCGCCGAACCAAAATCCGAACCCGGATCTGAAGTGGGAAAAAACGTCGCAGCTCAACGTGGCCGTCGACTACGGCTTAATGGACAATAGGCTCACGGGTAGTTTCGAGTACTATGTGAAGAACACGTCCGACTTGCTGCTCCGGGTTCCCGTGCCACAACCGGCGGCCGTGCAAACACGACTCGAGAACATCGGGAAGGTCAAAAACACGGGCTTCGAGGCCGTCGTGGATTGGCTGATCACCAACCAGCCGAACATGACGTGGAGCGCCGGGCTCGTGTTCGCGGCGGAGAAGAACGAGATCACGGATCTGGGCGGCCTCAATTTCATCAACACCGGGTCCGTGAGCGGTCAGGGGCAGAGCGGACAGGTCTCCCAGCGCATCATGCCAGGCTTCGCGCTGGGGACGTTCTTCGGACCGGAGTTCGTGGGGCATAACGACGCCGGTGAGCAGTTGTTCAATCAGTATGAGGTCGAGCGGGACGCAGATGGTCGCGAGACCAGTCGCACACTCATCGGGGAGACCACGACGCCGGGTGGAGACGACTTTGTTCCGATCGGGGATGCCAATCCGAACTGGACAATGGGTCTTCGCAGCGGGCTGACTTGGAGCGGTTTCGATGCGAGCTTCCTACTGCGTGCCAAGGTCGGACTGGATGTGTTCAACAACACCGCACTCGTTTACGGGACCAAGAGCAACGTGCTGCAGGACAAGAACTTCCTGGCCTCGGCCTTGGACGACTCGACCGGGGTCACCCAGCCGGCCATCTACTCGTCCCGCTGGATCGAAGATGGTTCGTACCTTCGCCTCGCGAACCTCACGGTGGGGTACACGTTCCAGCTGCCGGGGGCCTTTGTCGGGGCAGGCAGCATGGCGCGAGTCTACATGTCGGCCGACAACCTGTTCTTGCTGACGGGCTATACCGGCTATGATCCCGAAGCCCATACGGACCGAGGTGATCTGGCGGTGCGTGGGGTCGATTATCTCAGTTATCCGCGTGCGCGGGCCTATACTTTCGGCCTTCGGTTGACGTTCTGATGCGCGCCGGGTTCCCACGGGCACATCGCCTGAACGGCGATGATCCCAGAAGCCATGATGTGGAGAGCGTCTTACAACCTTGCAACCACGGTCGGGATCTCATGAAGACACGACGTTTCCAATACTCGGTCAGAGGGGCGAGGCTCATTACGCGGCTACTCCTCTTCCCAGCGCTCGTATTCCTGTTGCTACCAGCTTGCACGGATCTGGATGAAAACCCGACAAGCGTGATCACACCGGACAACTTCTATAAGAATGAGCAGGAAGTGCTCGGCGGTCTGGCGGCGGTTTACCACGAGCTGAACGTAGACGGCGCGTTGAATCAGTACTACAATCTGAGCGAGATCAGCTCGGACGAGATGATCGTGCCCACCCGGGGAAGCGACTGGTTCGACAATGGCCGGTGGCTCGAGATTCAGCGACACACCTGGACCGCGAACAGCCCCTCCGGGCTCGACGACGTCAACAACGTTTGGGTCAATACGTTCCGCGGTATCTCGCGTGCGAACGTGCTGCTGTTCTCGCTCGAGAACGTGACCGTGGCGAATCAGGAGGTCATTGCAGCCGAAGCGCGGACACTGCGGGCCTTCTACTACTACATGCTGCTGGACATGTTTGGCGGCGTGCCGATCGTCGAGACCGTCGAAATCATGCCGCGCGAGAAGAACACCCGCGCCGAGGTGTTCCAGTTCATCGCCGACGAGCTGGAGGCGGTGCGGGCGGTCCTGCCCGCCAGCTGGCCGGCGGAAAACAACGGACGCCTGACGACAGGCGCCGCCGATGCCATCCTGGCCAATTTGTATCTGAACGCAGCGGTGTTCACGAATGACGCGCCCAGTGCGACCACTTACAACTCGTGCACTTCTGTGCAGGTGGGTGGCCAGACCGCCTGTGATGCGGCCATCGACGCAGCCGATCGCCTCCTCATCAACAATCCCAATTACATGCTGGCCACCGATTGGCGCTCGAGCTTCGAGTGGGACAACTTCACATCGATGGAGAACATCCTGGTCACGACACACACGAGCGAGGACGGCTTGGGCCTCAACTTCATTCATCGGGCCCTGCACTACAACCAGTTCGACCCCTCCCCGTGGAACGGCTTCGCCGCCCTGGCAGAGACGTACAGCGCCTTCGATGCGGACGACGAACGTCGGCAGATCTTCCTGGAGGGACCACAGTTCCATGTGGAGACGGGCGACCCGGTCTTCGAACGGAACGGCGCTCCACTGATCTTCACGGTGGACATCGTTGATGAGACGCAGGCTGGTGAAGCTGAGGGTACCCGTATCATGAAGTACCCTCCGGATCCGAACCACGTTTCCCAGAACAACGGCAACGACTTCGCCTGGTTCCGCCTCGGCGAGATGTATCTGATCAAGGCCGAGGCATCCTTCGAGCTGGGGAACGCGCCCGAAGCCCTTGCTCTCTTGAATACGCTCCGTGCTCGGGTATTCGACCCGGACGAGCCGCTCGCCGCCGTCGACCTTGACGTGATCCTCCAGGAGCGACTGTTCGAGCTGACCGGCGAAGCCAAGCGGCGCCAGGATCTGATACGGTTTGGCCGGTTCACCCAAGCCTGGTCGTTCAAGGCGCAGGGGGCACCCTATCTCGTCCTGATGCCGATTCCGCAGACGCAGCTGGACGCCAACCCGTTGCTAGTACAGAACACCGGGTATTGATTCCGGGAGACGTTCACCGTCAATCTCATCGCATAGCCTGCCCCTCGGGGCAGGCTATGTTCTTGTAGCTGGTTGGCGGTCTTTGAAGTCGTTCCCCGGCGTCGGCCTGCGTGTGACGCTTGCGGCGCTCTGTCTTGGCGCCGGCTACTCCTGCGCGGACCGGTCTGCCACTGAAGCACGGTTGAGTGACCCGCCAGCGGCCGGCGACCAGCTCTTTAGCCGGCTCCCTCCCGGCTATACCGGCGTCCGCTTCGAGAACCGCATCGCCGATACCCGCGAGCTGAACGTCTTCACCTATCGCAACTACTACAACGGCGGCGGTGTGGCGCTGGGCGACCTCTCCGGGGACGGGCTGCCGGAACTCCTGCTTACGTCGAATCTGGGTGCAAACCGGCTGTACCTGAACGAGGGCGCGTTCCGCTTTCGGGACGTGACCGAGGAGGCTGGTGTCGCCGGTGACGGGTTCTGGACGACGGGCGTCACCTTCGCCGACGTGAACGGCGACGGACTCCTCGACATCTACATCTGCTACGCCGGAGACGTGGCGGCAGAGCGCCGGGCCAACGAACTCTACATCCATCAGGGCTTGAACAACGATGGAGTGCCTGTCTTTAAAGAAATGGCATCCACGTACGGAATTGCGGATGAGGGCATGTCGACACACGCCGCTTTCTTCGACTACGATCGTGACGGATACCTGGACCTGTACGTGGTCAACAACTCATTCCGGCCCGTCTCGAGCTTCAGCCTGCAAAACATCCGCCACGTGCACCATGCATTCGGGGGGGACAGGCTCTATCGCAACCTGGGAGAACGCTTCGTCGACGTAAGCGAGCGGGCTGGGATCTTCGGGAGCGAGATCGCCTTCGGCCTGGGAGTCGCCGTGGGTGACGTAAATCGCGACGGCTGGCCGGACATCTATGTCTCGAACGATTTTTTCGAGCGGGACTATCTCTACATCAACAACGGAGACGGAACCTTCGACGAGGTGCTCGAGCGGCAGATGCCCTTGATCAGCCTTTCGTCTATGGGGCTGGACATTGCCGACATCAACAACGACGGTTGGCTGGATATCTATGTGGCCGACATGCTGCCGGAGGACGACTACCGGCTCAAGACCACGTCCACGTTCGAGGGCTGGGACAGCTACCAGAATAAGTTGAAGAACGACTATCACCACCAGTTCATGCGCAACATGCTCCAGCTGAACAACGGCAACGGAACCTTCAGCGAGCTTGGGCAGATGGCCGGCGTGGCGCGCACAGACTGGACGTGGGGCGTGCTCATCGCCGACTTCGATCAGGACGGTCACAAGGATATCCATGTTACCACCGGCATCTTCCGAGATGTCACCTCGCAGGACTATATCGCCTTCCTGGCCAACCCGCGGACGATGAAGGTAGTTGCCACGGGCGACGGGGTAGACTTCCTGGCGCTCATCCAGTTGATGAGTTCGACCCCGTTGCCCAATTATGCGTTCCGCAACGACGGGCACCTGACCTTCTCGAACGCGGGCGCATCCTGGGGTCTAGACACAGCGGGCTTCTCCAGTGGCGCCGCCTACGGTGATCTGAATGGCGACGGTGCGCCGGATTTGGTGGTCAACAATGTCAACCAGGAGGCCCTCATTTATCGGAACAACGCCCGGACGCTCTTGGACAACCACTATCTCCAGGTCAGCCTCGAAGGAGAGGGCCCCAACCGCTTCGGCATCGGAGCGAAGGTCACGCTTCGGAGCGGGGAACGGTTGTTCTTCCAGGAGCTGATGCCGTCGCGCGGTTTCCAGTCGAGTGTGGACTATACTCTGACCTTCGGGATCGGCCAGATTGATACGGTCGCGTCGGTGACAGTCGAATGGCCGGACGGGCGCGTCAGCATGCTGAAGGACGTCACGGCGAACCAGCGTCTCAGGGTAAGGCAGTCCGAGTCGACCGCGGCGCAGCCCGAGATCCCCCCGGTGACCACCCCACTCTTCACCGACGTCACCGAGACAATCGGGCTCGACTTCGTGCATCGAGAGAATGAGTTCGTGGACTTCCATCGCGAACCCCTGATGCCGAAGCTGATGTCGACCGAAGGGCCGTTCATGGCGGTGTCGGACGTGAACGGCGACGGCCTTTCCGACGCATTCATCGGCGGTGCGAGAGAGCAGCCGGGTCAGCTCCTGATCCAGCAACCCGACGGAAGGTTCGTCAGCGGTAACCGGGAGCTGTTTGAAGCGGACCGAATCTCGGAAGATCTGGGAGCGTTGTTCTTCGACGCGACCGGTGATGGCCATCCGGACCTCTACGTCGTCAGCGGCGGCAGCGAGTTCTCGCCAACGGCGCCGGCACTGCAGGACCGCTTATACCTGAACGATGGACGCGGCGGATTCCACAAGGCCGACGGCTACCTGCCCCGCATGAGCGTAAGTGGTTCCCGCGTGACGGCGCACGACTTTGACGCGGATGGCGACACGGATCTCTTCGTCGGTGGGCGCGTCATTCCGTGGCGCTACGGATTCGACCCCCGGAGTGTGCTGCTCGCGAACGATGGTCGGGGGCGATTCACGGATGTCACGGAACAGGCGGCGCCCGAGCTGGCGGAAATCGGGAGGGTCACCGATGCGACCTGGGAGGACGGCGACGGAGACGGCCGGGCCGACCTCGTGGTCGTGGGCGAGTGGATGCCGATCACGGTCTTTCACAACACTGGTACCGGCATGCTCGCGCGCATGGATGCACCCGGGCTCGAGAGGAGCCACGGCTGGTGGAACCGGATCGTGGCGGGCGATTTCACGGGCGACGGCCGCACCGATTTCGTGGTGGGCAACCTGGGGCTGAACGCACGGCTCCGCGCTGCCGAGAACGAACCGGTTACCATGTACGTAATGGACTTCGACCGCAACGGTGTCGTCGAACAGATCGTGTCCAATTACAACAATGGGATCAGTCATCCGCTCGTGCTGCGCGACGATCTCATTGCATCCGTTCCCTCCTTCAGGGCGCGCTACGCCGATTACGAATCTTATGCCCGGCAAACGGTCGTGGATTTCTTCACACCGGACCATCTGGCGGAGGCGGTGCTGAAGCAGGCGTATACGTTCGCGACGTCGTTGGTGCAGAACAATGGGGACGGATCGTTTACGCTCGTTCCGTTGCCGCTCGAAGCTCAAATCGCCCCGGTCTACGGAATGTTAGCCGAAGACTGGGATAAGGACGGGAATCTAGATCTACTGCTGGCCGGTAACTTCGATGGAGTCAAACCGGAGATCGGCCGGATGAGTGCTAGCTACGGCCTGTTCTTGCGTGGAGACGGGAGTGGAATGTTCACCCCCATTCCGACACGGCAGAGCGGCTTTCTCGTTCCCGGACAGGCACGCGACATCCAGCGTATCCACACGCGCCGAAGTGAACTGTATGTGGTCACCCGCAACAATGACCGAGCACTCATCTTCCGCGCGTCGCCCGGGCTGCAGAACGAGCGTCAGCGAATCGGTGTTGCTACCGACCCGGCTTCTTCAAGGTGATGACGATGACTCCGTTGGCGCCGCGCACACCATACATTGTCGTGCTGACGGGGTCCTTGAGCACCTCGATGGATTCGATCTCGGAGATTTGGATGCCAAAGAGGCCCCCGGTCGGTCCGGGTAGGACCGGGACGCCGTCGATCACGTACAGCGGCTCCTTGCTGCCATGGATCGACGTTGTGCCACGGATGCGTACTATGAGGGAGCCATCCGGGCCCTGTGTGACCGTCACGCCGGCGAATCGGCCGGCGAGGAGCTTCTCGACTGGCTCGCTGGGGAAGCGCTGAATATCCTCCGCCGTGATTGTCGGCGCCATGTTCGTATCGACGCGTGCGGCGTCCGCCGTGGCCATCGCTGCCTCGGTCGAATCTGGCTCTGGGGAATCCGCGACTTCTGGGGGGGTGGTGCTGCTCGTATGGGTGCAGGCGGACGGGGATCCCACGAGGAGGCCGAGGAGTAGCAGGACGCGAACAGCCAACGAGGGCGAGGACAAATGGGGTGAGAACTCAGTGGTCATCGAGCCTCCTAGTACTCATAATATAAGCTGGATGCCGTACGTAGCCTAAGATTGAACAACGGACCATAGTGAATCGGTTCCGGCGGGTGGACGGAGGAAGTTGAGGATCGGTTCGGACTAGGTCGAAACGGAGAACACGCGATGAACATGTGGCTGCGCTGTAGGACTCTTGCTTTCACGCTGGGCGTAACGGGCGCGATGCTCAATGTGGCAACTCCCGCTGTTGCACAGGACCCGCACCGCGTCCTCTCGCCGGACGGTCGCAACGAGGTCACGGCTGAGATCCGCGGTGGTCGGTTCTACTACAGCTTGCAACGCGACGGTCGGGCCGTTGTCGAGCCGTCCCGACTCGGCTTCGAGTTCCGGGGGAAGCCGCCGCTGGGCGAAGATCTGCGGGTAGTCAGCACAGCAAGGAATACGGTCGACGAAACTTGGAGTCAGCCGTGGGGCGAAGTGCGGGAGGTGCGAGATCACCACAACGAACTCCGTATCTCACTGGTGGAAGGAGCGGCGCCCGGCCGCCAACTCGTGGTCGTGTTCCGTGTCTTCAACGACGGTATCGGTTTCCGGTACGAGCTTCCGGAGCAGCCCGACCTGCGGGAATTCGAAATCACCGAGGAGCTGACCGAGTTCGTGATGGCGGACGATGCGCGGGCGTGGTGGATCCCTGCGTTTCAGCCCAATCGGTACGAGTACCTATACCGTGCGTCACCGGTGAGCACGCTCGATACGGTGCACACTCCGCTCACGATGGAGTTTCGGGACGGTTTGCACGTCGTGATCCACGAGGCCCACCTGGTCGACTACGCCGGCATGACGCTCATAGGCGGTCGGGAACAGAACCGAACGTTGCGTGCCTACCTCGCGCCGTGGAACGACGGGGTCAAGGTTCGCGGCCGCACGCCATTCGCGACGCCGTGGCGCACGATCCAGCTGGCGGACCAAGCGGCGGATCTCGCACCTTCGGTCCTCGGCCTGAATTTGAATCCGCCGAACGTGCTTGACGACGTGAGCTGGATCCGCCCGATGGAGTATGTCGGTATCTGGTGGGGCATGCATATCCGGACCATGACGTGGAGTTCGGGGCCGCAGCACGGGGCGACGACCGAGAACACGAAGCGGTACATCGACTTTGCGGCCGAGAACGGGTTCGGGGGCGTCCTGGTGGAAGGATGGAACATCGGGTGGGACGGCAATTGGTTCGAAAACGGGGACGTGTTCTCGTTCACCGAGTCCTATCCCGACTACGACATGCCCGCGCTTGCCGCCTACGCGCAGGAGCGGAACGTCGGGCTGATCGGGCACAACGAGACCTCGATGGGGATCGAGAACTACGAACGGCAGCTGGAAGATGCATTCCGGCTCTACCAGGAACTCGGGATCGAAGCCGTGAAGACGGGTTACGTCGGTGATGAAACCCCAGAGGGTCACGCCCACCACGGACAGTACATGGTGCGGCACTGGAAGACGGTGATCGAGTCGGCGGCACGGCACGGGATCATGATCAATGCTCACGAGCCGATCAAGGACACGGGTGAACGCCGGACCTATCCCAACATGCTGACGCGCGAGGGGGCAAGGGGTCAGGAGTACAATGCCTGGGCAGGTGATGGCGGCAATCCGCCGGAGCACGAGACCATCCTCTTCTTCACGCGCATGCTCGCGGGGCCGATGGACTTCACGCCGGGCGTGTTCGACATCCTGATAGAGAGCGAAACGGGCATGCCCCGAACCCCCCAGCAGTCGCGGCTCCGCACGACACTCGCCAAGCAGCTCGCGCTCTACGTCGTGCTCTACTCGCCGCTCCAGATGGCGGCGGACTTGCCCAAGAATTACGTGAACCAGCCCGCGTTCCAGTTCATCCGCGACGTCGCGGTGGACTGGGAGGACACCCGCGTGCTGGCTGGCAAGATCGGAGACTACGTCGTGGTTGCGCGCCAGGAGCGGGATGGTGAGGACTGGTACCTGGGCGCCATCACGGATGAGGAAGAGCGCACGTTCGATATTCCGCTCTGGTTCCTGCCCGAGGGCCGGAGCTACGTGGCGGAGGTCTATGCGGATGGACCGGGGGCCCGCTGGCTACACAACCCGTTCCCGGTCGAGGTGTCGAGCCGACCGGTCGACGCCCGTTCCCATTTGACGCTTCACCTCGCTGCCGGTGGCGGACAGGCGGTCCGTATCCGGCCGGCGAACTAACATCACGCTTGGCTGACCGTCATGCGCTCCACTAGCGCGTCGTGCGCACTAGCTCTCGCTGTCGGCGTAGCAGGAGTGACCGCAGGGTGCGACGCTGATTCAACGAGGCTCTTTGAGTTGCTACGGCCCGAAGCGACCGGCGTCACGTTCGTCAATGAGCTGCCGGAAGATCCCGAATTCAACATCCTCAATTATCTCAATTACTACAACGGCGGCGGCGTTTCTATCGGCGACGTTGATAACGACGGCCTGCCGGACATCTACTTCACATCCAACCTGGGTCCCAACCGTTTATATCGAAACAAAGGAGACTACGAGTTCGAGGACATTACCGAGCGTGCGAGCGTCGCTGGAAGCGAAGGCTGGACCAGCGGCGTCACGATGGCGGATGTGAATGGAGATGGGCACCTCGACATCTACGTGTCGGCCGTCAGTTACCTCACCATGGGCGGACGCAATGTGCTCTACATCAACAACGGAGATGGCAGCTTCAGCGACATGACTGAGGCGTACGGACTCGGACATGCCGGCTACTCGACTCAGGCCGCCGTGTTCGACTACGACCTCGATGGCGACCTCGACGTCTACCTGCTGAATCACTCTGTCCACAGAGACCGTGGCAACGTCTTCAACCCGCAACGCCAGGAGCACCATCCGAGAGCGGGTGATCGCCTGTTCCGCAATGACGGCGACCGCTTCGTCGATGTCACGCGCGAGGCGGGCATCTTCGGCAGCGTTGAAGGATACGGTCTCGGCGTGGTGGCGAGCGACCTGAACCTCGACGGCTGTCCAGACCTGTACGTAACCAACGACTTCCAGGAGAACGACTTTCTCTATTACAACAACTGTGATGGCACCTTCACCGAGTCCATTACCACGTCCATGGGACACTTGAGCCGTGCCTCGATGGGCGTCGATGCCGCCGACTATAACAACGACGGCCGACCTGACGTGATGGTGCTCGAGATGCTACCGGAACGGCAGGAGATCGTGCAAACCTCTGCGAACGCCGAAACCTTCGACATTGAGTACCTGAAACTACAAGCCGGTTATCATCCTCAGTACTCGCGCAACACACTCCAGCTCAACCGCGGTCGGCGGCGTTTTAGCGAAATCGGCTATCTGGCCGGCGTCTACGCCACAGACTGGAGCTGGGCACCGCTCTTCGCCGACTTGGACAACGACGGTTACAAGGACCTGTTCGTCACGAACGGTATCTACCACAGGGCGAACGACCTGGACTTCTTCAACGTGTTGCGCAACCGGTCCATCCAGGCTTCGCTGGCAGAGGGTATCACCGAGGAGGACCTCGTGCTTCTCGGACTAATGCCGCAGATACCAATTGCCAACTACGCGTTTCGCAACAACGGAGACCTCACCTTTACGAATGTGGCCGACGCCTGGGGCCTGGCGCAGCCGGGTTTTTCGAACGGCGCTGCCTACGTCGACTTGAACAACAGTGGTGCTCTCGATCTGGTCGTGAACAACATCAACGCGTCCGCCGCGATCTACCGCAACCGCGCCCGCGAGATCACGGGACACCATTATCTGCGGGTGCTTCTGAGGGGCTCTGAAGCGAATACGGCCGGGATCGGTGCGAAGGTCATAGTCAAGCATGACGGCGTGGTGCAGCTGTTGGAGCAGATGCCCACACGCGGTTTCCAGTCGTCGGTCGATGCCCGGCTGCATTTTGGGCTGGGTCCGTCTGAGCAGATAGACTCACTGATTGTCATCTGGCCCGACTATCGCTACCAAGTGCTGACTAACGTCGCGGTGGATCAGGCCGTTACGCTTGCACAGGACGCCGCCGCCGGCAGGTACGCCTACGCAGAGGCGGCCGCCACACCACTGCTGTTCGAAGACGTCACAACTGAAGTGGGCATCGACTTCAAACATGAAGAGAACACCTTCTTCGATTACAACCGCGAACCCTTCATGCCGCACCTCCTCTCTACCGAGGGGCCTGCCCTCGGGGTCGCTGACGTTACCGGCGATGGGCTGGATGACATCTACGTCGGCGGCGCCAAGTGGCAGGCCGGGCGGCTTCTGGTCCAGCGGAGTGACGGTACGTTCCGCCGCGCCAATGAGCGTGTCTTCCAGACCGATAGCCTGTATGAAGACGTCGACGCGGTCTTCTTCGATGCCAACGGCGATGGATATCAGGATCTCTACGTCGTAAGCGGCGGGAACGAGTTCTGGGACGATCATCCCCCACTGCGGGACAGACTGTACATCAACGACGGCCAGGGCGGATTGCAGCGAGCTGACGATGCAGTGCCCGATTTCTTTGAAAACGGCTGCTGCGCTGTGCCGGGCGATTTCAACAGGGATGGTCACCTCGATCTCTTTGTTGGCAGCCGCGTCGTCGCACTCGATTACGGTCTCACGCCTCAAAGCCGCTTGCTGCAGAATGACGGTACCGGGCGGTTCACCGACGTTACCAGCGAGCAAGCCGAGGGGCTGTCGGAGGCCGGCATGGTTTCCTCGGCCGCGTGGGTGGATTATGACGCTGACGGACAGCTCGACTTGATCGTGGTCGGAGAATGGATGCCGGTCCGAGTATTCCGGCAGGAGGATGGCCGGTTCGTGGAGCGTACCGCCGAGGCAGGCCTTGCGGGGACGAATGGGTGGTGGAACAGCGTGACCGCGGTCGACCTGACGGGGGATGGACGCGAGGATCTCGTGTTGGGCAACTTGGGGCTCAACTCCTACATCAAGGCATCACCAAGGGAGCCGGTGCGGCTGTACATCAACGATTTTTCTGGCACTGGCGCATTGGAACAGATTCTGACCTCGTACAGGAATGGCGTGAGCTACCCGCTCGTCGGTCGGGATGAGCTGATTCGGCAAATTCCGGAGCTGCGAAGCAGGTATCGTTCCTATGCTGATTTCGGTGCCAGCCGCATCGAGGACATCTTTTCAACGTCGGAACTGCGGCAAGCCAACGTTTTGGAGACGTATCGTCTTGCCAGTTCCGTTGCCGTGAACAACGGCGACGGGACCTTCGACCTCCGGCCGCTTCCCATCGAAGCTCAATTCGCGCCGATCTACTCCGTGCTCGCGCAAGACTTCGACGGAGACGGGTACAAGGACCTAATCGTCGCTGGCAACTTCCACGGCGTCCCGCCCGTGCGCGGGCGGTACGATGCCAGCTATGGGCTGTTGCTGCGCGGCGATGGCGCAGGTCGTTTCCAGTCAGTCGACATGGAGGCGAGCAACCTGGTGCTCGACGGCCAGGTGCGTGACCTGAAACTGCTGCGGCGTAGCGACGGCGCTAGACTGATCGTCGCGGCGCGTAACGACGCGCGGCTCCAAATCCTACTTCACAGAAACTGAGCCGGAGAGACGCCCGTGGGCTTATTGGCGAGCTTGGACTGGGTGGTGATCGCTGGGTACTTCGTCCTGGTCTTTGGCGTAGCGATCTGGGCGACGGTACGAGAGCGGTCGAAGCGTGAGACATCGACTGACTACTTTCTGGCGGGCCGCAATGCCGGCTGGTTCATCGTGGGCGCCTCGCTGTTCGCCTCGAATATCGGATCCGAACACCTGGTGGGGCTGGCAGGAACGGGTGCGGCGGGCGGCGTGGCCGTGGGCCAGTTCGAGATCCTCGCCTCGATGATACTCCTGATGCTCGGCTGGTTGTTCGTGCCCTTCTACCTGTCGAGTGGCGTCTTCACCATGCCGGAGTTCCTCGAACGACGCTACTCCTCGAGCGCCCGCTGGTATCTGGCGGTGATCTCCATCATCGGTTACGTGCTGACCAAGATCTCGGTGACGATCGCCGCCGGTGGCATCGTCTTTGAAGCGATCATGGGGATCGACTTCTGGACCGGCGCACTGGTGGTCGTGGTGGTCACCGGCGTGTACACCATCTTCGGCGGGTTACGCGCGGTGCTCTACACGGATCTGCTGCAGATGTTCGTCTTGATCGGGGGCGCGCTGGCCGTCACGCTCCTGGGGCTCAACGCACTGGGCGGCTGGAGTGCGATGACCGACACGGTGGGGCCCGAGTTCCTCAGCTTGTGGAAGCCGATGGCGGACCCGGACTTTCCCTGGACCGGCATTCTCTTCGGGGCGCCGATCCTTGGCGTCTGGTACTGGTGCACCGACCAGTTCATCGTGCAACGCGTACTTGCGGCGAAGGACCGGGATCACGCCCGTCGCGGGACCGTGTTCGCCGGATACCTGAAGCTGCTGCCGCTCTTCATATTCGTGATCCCCGGCGTGATCGCCTACGCGCTGTCGCAGCAGGGCCGGCTGCAGCTCGCCACGCCGGACCAGGCGCTGCCCACGCTCATCGCCGTGCTGCTCCCCATCGGGCTGCGCGGGCTGGTGGTGGCCGGGCTGTTGGCGGCGCTCATGAGTTCGCTTTCGTCGGTGTTCAATTCCACCTCAACGTTGGTCACCCTGGACGTCTACAAGAAGCTCCGCCCGGAGGCATCGGAACGGCGGCTAGTGCTGGTCGGGCAGGTCACCACTGTGGCGCTCGTGGGCTTCGGCCTGCTGTGGATCCCATTCATGAAGCTGATCTCCGGGCAGCTCTATCAGTACCTTCAGAGCGTGCAGGCGTACATCTCGCCCCCGATCGCGGCGGTGTTCCTGGTTGGCGTGCTGTGGCGGAGGGTCAACTCGAGCGGTGCCATTGCAGCGCTGGTCACCGGGTTCGTGCTGGGGATGGGGCGGCTGGTGGCGGAAATCGGCAAACAGCACCTGGATGGGTTTCTCTTCGCGTTCGCCGACGTCAACTTCCTGCACTTTGCCATCATCCTCTTCGTGATCTGCACCGCTGTCTTGGTGACAGTGAGCCTGCTCACGCCGCCGCCGCCCCCCCACAAGGTGGCCGGTCTGACGTTCGCCCATCCGGAGCCACCGCCCACGGATGGACTCGGGCGTCGCTGGTACCGCACAGACCTGTTGCTGAGCCTGTTGCTGGTGGTCTGCGTAGGGTTGCTGTGGATCTATTTCTCGTGACGTAGGCATGAAAGCCCTTTGCCCCCCGATTCGTGGCGGGTTACGCCGCGCGGCTCGATCTGTAGGGCTTCATCGAGTAGCACGACCTGTGCATCGGAAGCGCACCAACGTTCGTGACTGAGCCGGTCTACCGGCTTCCCACGGTCAGCTCGAAGACGTGACTCTCCAACGGCCCGACCGATGGGAGGGGGACGTAGCTCTCTATGCGTCCGTTCTCTCCGACCGTGAGCGGCGCGCCCGGTGGACCGCCGAGCAGGCTCCGTACCTCGTATCGGCCCGCCGGAAGCACGCGCCCCTCTGAGGCGACCGTCACACCTGAGAGGGGCTCCATGTCGAGGTTGGCTACCACCAACACCGCCCGGCCACCCTCGCGCCGCAGGTAAGCCGCCACGGCGCTCACGCTCGCGGTCAGCGGCACCAGCTGACCTGACGCGAGCGCAGTGTTCTCGGCGCGCAAGTGGATCAGGCGTCGATAGAGGTTGAGCAGCGAGTTGGGGTCGGCCTCTTGCACCTCCACGTTCGCAATGAGCGAGTCCGGCTGGAGCGGCTCCCACGCCAGGCCGTCGGTGAAGCCGGCCGCCGAGGCGCGGCTCCAGTGCATGGGCGTTCGCAGCCGTGGGTCCGGTTTGTCGCCCGTCATCCCGATCTCCTCCCCGTAGTAGACGAAGGGCAGACCCGGAAGCGTCAGGAGGAGCGTAGCCGCCAACTTGGCACGGGCGATGTCCCCGCCGAGCGCGGTGAGCGTGCGCGTCTGGTCATGGTTGCGCAGGAAGGGTGACCAGCGATCGGCGGGCAGTTCGCGCTGAAGTCGCAGGAACGGGCGCAGGAGCGTGTTCGCCGAACCCGTGCGCACCGATTCCATGATTGCTTCTGACGCCTCGAAGGCGAAATACGCGTCCAGCTGATCAGGATAGTACAGCAGCATCGCGCCAATGCTGTCCCACACCTCGCCGATCGTGAACGCATCAGGCGCGACGCGATGGGTGTGGGCGGCGAATTCGCGCAGGACCGCATGGGTGGCGGGAACGTGCTCGACGATTCTCCCGTAATCCTGCTCCACCAGGTGCTTGACGGCGTCGAGGCGGAAGCCGTCGGCCCCCAACTCCTCCAGCCAGAAGGTGGCGATTCTCTTCGCCTCCTCGCGGACGGCCGGCGTCTCGTAGTTTAGGTCTGGCATGCCGCTCCAGAAGAATCCGTAGTAGTACTCCTCACGCACGGGTGAGCGGTGCCAGTTGTCGCCGCCCCAGGGATTCTTGACGCCGGGATGCGACGGTGACCAGATGAACCAGTCGCGGTAGGGTGAGTCGGGATTGAGCAGCGCGTCCTTGAAGTAGGGATGCTCGCTAGATGCATGGTTCAGCACGAGGTCCACCAGCACGCGGATCCCTCGCCGGTGGGCTTCGCTAACCAGGCGCTTGAAGTCCTCGTTCGTGCCGTAGTCGCGGTCGACGTTGTAGTAGTCTGTCACGTCATAGCCGTGATAGCTCGGTGACTGGGCCACCGGCATGAGCCAGATGCACCGGGCGCCCAGATCGCGCTGCGAGTCCGGATCGCCGTCGTTGATGTAGTCGAGCTTCTGGATGAGCCCCTGCAGGTCGCCGATGCCGTCGCCGTCGCTGTCGTAGAACGAACGGACGAAGATCTCGTAGCAGACCGCTCCGCGCTTCCAGTTGGGTGCGTCGGAGACGTTCTCCTCCTGCGCGGTGGTCTGGGCTGGGAACGCGAAAAGAGCGGTGCAGAGCGCGGCGATGAGATTGCGGTGCATCGACATGCTTGGAGACCTCCTACCTCTCGAGGTTGCCTGTGGAGGCCGACAACGTAGCCCAGGTCAGGCTCCCGGACAAGCACACGGTCGGCCGCGTCCGACGGGGTCGCGCACGTCGTGCACTCCATCTAGATTAGGAGTTCTAGTCACGGATTCTATCTGACCACAGCTTGGATGGTCCACCGATGCACGTGCGCGCATGTCTCTTCGTCGTGCCGCTCCTGCTGCAGGCGTGTCAGGCGGCGCCAAACGGAGCGGAGCAGCCGCCGGCCTTGGAGTTTCCCGAGGCGGGCGTGGATGACCCGGCGGCGTACGAGGGTTACACGACTCGGTTCTTCCGGGATGCCATAGGCAACACGTTTCAGGTCTACCTCAATCAGCGGGACGGTCGCGTCGTGCACGTATGGGCAGACGCGGCGAATGAGAGCGCCGCGTTCACCGTGCGAGACGCGGAGGGCCGTGCGTGGCCCCTGGTCTGGGGTGGTCCCGGGGCGACGGCCGAGTCGGAGGGGTCAAATCGCATCATGCGGTACCGGCTGGCGGCGGATGTGGCAGCGCTCGAGATCGGCTGGTTCTTGCTCGGAACCATGCGGCAAGAGCGGGATTTCCAGTACCTGCAGTGGCACCGAAGGCCGTACGGCGATCCTCCCTTCATCCTGACCGAACTGACCGATCTGATCCGCAGCCTGGAGCGTCTTCCGAGCGAGGAGCGCGCGCGCCATCTCGTGCTCTTGGGCGCCGGCGATATCGAGGAGCTGCGGTCCCGGCTCGAGCCGCGCGTGAGCCTCTCCGAGAACGCGGCTAGCTGGAGCGTTCTCGTCGAGCACACGAGTTTGGATGGTCGGAACCGACTGACGCTCGAGTTCAGTGGCGATGCGGATTCCTCGACCGCGACCCTCGCGGACGCCCGAGTCTCGGTGCGCGCACGCTCCGGTGGGCGGATCGAGCTTGACGTGGCGGTGACGACGGACTCGGACGCCCTCACACCGCTGGGCCGCGAACGGCTCTTCAACGAGGCGTTTGAAGACTACTTCCGGCGGAAGCAGGCAAGGGCCGACAGTCTCCGTCGCACTCTAACGGCGGCGGAGGTCGCTCGGGACCCGCGGTTGGTCGCTTTCCGGCGTCTCCAGCGCCAGGCGCTCGGTCTCGAGCTCCTGAGTTACGAGGAGAAGCTGATGGCGTCGCTGCCCAACTACGCGACGCACTTCGGCCGCGACCAAATGATGTCTGCGCTCATGCTCGAGCCGATTTCGTCCGTTGACCTGCAGGAACTCGTGATCGCAAGCGTGCTCCGCAAGCTCGCCCCTTCAGGAAACGTGAGTCACGAGGAGGCACTGGGGGGTCAGGCCATCCGCGAGAACGCCGCGGAGTATAGCGCGCTGATCCGTGCGTGGGAGCAGGCCAAAGCAAACGACCCGGACGCGGCGGCCGAGCAAATCGCTCGTGCGGAAGAGCTGCTCGGGAATCTGCAGGCCGTGCGTGAGAACTACCGCATGGTCGACGACGACTTCCAGCTGCCAGTCCTGGTCGAGCGATACCTGTCGCGCTCGGACGTACCGGTGGAGAGAAAACGGCAGTTCTTGACTGAATCGGCCGGGCTGGGCCCGTCCCGTCTTGAAGCGCTCATGCGGAACCTCGCCTTCACAGCCGAACTCGCGCGTCCCTACGCCGAGCAGCCGACGGCCACGAACCTGGTGAGCTTCTTCCACCGCGATGCTGAGGGGTGGCTGCCGGGGAGCTGGCGCGACAGTCGGGTGGGCTACGGCGGCGGCCGCTTCGCCATGGACGTGAACGTCGTGTGGGTTCCGAAGGCGCTGGAGGCCATCGAACGAATCCTGCAGAGCGTTGATGAACTCGGCCTCTTTGCGCAGGATGCCGTATTGCGCGTGGCGACCGATGCCTCGGCGCTCGAGTTATACCGCCGTGATCCGGAAACGCTTGACGCGGCGATCACCACGTGGCGGGGAGCCCGCCGGCACTTCGAGGTGCACCTGGACCCGGGCGAGATTCGGCAGCGAGTCGACGAATCCCTCGAACCGCTGTCCGGGCCGGAACGTGAGTACTGGCGACGACGACTCCACGAAGACAGCGCCACGATACGCCCGCTGTCGTTCCTGGCACTCTCCCTCGACAGCCTCGGCCGACCGATCCCCGCGGCCAATACCGACCCGGCGACCGACCTCTTCCTCGAGGATTACACAGAGGAGATTCTACGTGGGACGACCGATCCTGCCGCCGT
>JAUVRN010000350.1 GCA_030597645.1 Candidatus Zixiibacteriota bacterium | reverse complement strand
CTGAAAAGCGCACAACGTCGACTGACCGCACGACCGGTGCAGATTGAGCATCTATTCCCGATAGACGGGGACTGCGACCCGAAGCTGCATCTCAAGTCGCAGTTCTTCGTCAGCGGGGCCGGCCTGGAAGCTATCTCCGGACATGACTGGGGAGGTTTCATCGAGCGCTATCTGGAGACGCGTGTTCTGGAAGTGACCGGTACCCGGGACGCGTCCGTGGGTCTGCGGCCGGATCTGCTGCCGGATCCTGCCGTCCACGCTGCGGATACAGATGACCCCGGTTCTGCTATCTACTATGTCACGGTCGGTTCACACAACCAGGACCGGCGCAGCATGTTCCTCGACGGCGAAGCGACTGCGCTGGTCGCCGGGGAGGATGCGCTGGTCGCCGCACTGGACTTTGCGTTCCTGGTCGGCGTAACCGATTGGGTGGACTCTATCGAAGAACTGGAAGAACGGTATCCGTCCAAGAAATCGCTGATCCGCAGGTTCAGCCAGTGGTTGCGGGATCTGATCTAAACCGGTTGCAAAATCGCTCATTGCGCCTCCGGCGCGTTTTGGGGAGAGCCTTTATGGTACGTGCATGGTCCTGGCCCAATCTGATCACGGTGGCGCGCGCGGGGCTTATCGTCGTCGTGGTGCTGCTGGCGTACGGCCACGACTGGTGGAGCCGGGCGCTGGCCGCAGCCGTGGCGCTCACCATCATCATCGGCGACTGGCTCGACGGGCACCTGGCCCGAAAGCTCAACCAGTCGAGCACGCTGGGCAGTGTTCTCGACATCGCCGCGGACCGGATGGCAGAGGCGGTACTGTGGATCGTACTGGCGGATCTCGGTGCCATTCCGGTCTGGATACCCATCGTCGTGATCTCCCGCGGGATTCTCACCGACACGATACGCGGCTACGCGCTCCAGTTTGGATACTCCGGCTTCGGCAAGAAGACCATGCAGCAGACGCGGGTCGGGCAGTTCATCACCGGCTCCGCCATCATGCGCACCGGCTATGCGGTGCTCAAAGCGTTTTCGTTCGGCTGGCTGTTCCTGGCGCTGGCGGCCCGGGAGCTCTCGGAACGCATTGATCTGATCACCTCGCTTTACCTGGACTGGGCGTTCGACATCGGTCAGGGCGCCGCGATCCTGGCCGCGGTCATCTGCCTGATTCGAGGCGTGCCCGTGGTCGTCGAAGGTCTGGAGTTGATCACCCGTGAAGAACCGGCCGCCTGAGCCCGTCGTCTTCTGGGACATCGACGGTACGCTGGTGTCGCCCAGTCTGGAGCGGTTGTTCATCCAGTACCTGCAGAACCGAAAGCTGGTTTCGCCGTGGCTAATGGTCCGGCGCATGGCGGCGGTCGCGCTGCGCATTCCCCTGCCACCCTGGTATCGCGTCAAGGTGGCGTATCTCCGTGACGAGACACCTGCCCGATTCGACGAGTGGGTCGAGGGTTGCTGGCGCGACACGCTCGAATCCCGGCTGCTTCCGGGTGCGGTGGATGCCGTCAGGCGGCTGACCGATCGCGGTGTGCGGCAGGTCATACTCTCCGGCACCATCGAGCCGCTTGCGCGCCGACTGGCGGCACATCTGAAGCTGAACGACGTGATCGCGGCGACGCCCGAAATCCGTGGAGATACGTACACCGGCGCACTGACGGAGCCGCATCCACACAGTATGCACAAGGTCCGGTATGCAGAGCGATGGCTCGATACTGAGGGGATGAGCTGGGAGAGAGCAGTGGCGCTGGCCGATCACCCGGATGACCGGTATCTGCTCCGAAGAGCGGGAATACCCGTCGCCGTGAACCCGTTGCCGGAGCTCGAAAAGGAAGCCCGGCGCAACGGGTGGCCGATCGCCACCGACGCCGAGCTGCCGGGCCTGGTCGATGTGCTTCTCCGGGACTAACGCGCGTTAACCAACGGGTCGATGCGGGTCGATGCGGTCGTACATCCCGCCGTACAGGAGATCGTGTACCTGTTCCGAGCGCAAAAACTCGTGCGGAAAGCCGAGATCGACCTTGCTCACTTCATCCAGTCGATTCAGATCCTTCTCCGAGAGCGTTACGTTCACCGAGTCGAGGCTGTCCTTGATCTGTGACTGCTTGCGCGCGCCGACGATGGGTATCATGACGCCCGGCTGCTGTCGCACCCACGCCAGGGCGATCTGGGCCGGCGTCACCTCACGCTCGAACGCGATGTCGGAGGCGACATCGGCGATGGCCAGGTTGCGGTCGCTCGTGCGCTTTTTCATGATCTCGGACCGCTTCGAATCCTGGGCTTCCACCTTGTCGCCGGACTTGCTGTACTTGCCGGTGAGTATGCCGCCACCCAGCGGCGCCCAGGGCGTGACGGCCAGGTCCAGTGCCTGGGCCATCTGCAGGTATTCTCTCTCCACGGTGCGCTGAATCAGGCTGTATTCGATCTGCAGTCCCGTAAACGCGGTCCACCCGCGCAGATCCGCAATGGCGTTCATCTGCGACACGCGCCACGCCGGCGTGTCGGAGACACCGACGTACAGCACCTTGCCGGCGCGAACGAGATCGTCGAGTGCGCGCATCACTTCATCCGGCGGCGTCATGCCGCCCCAGGCGTGGAGCCAGTACAGATCGACGTAATCCGTCTTGAGGCGTCTCAGCGACGCTTCGAGGGCCTGCACCATGTTCTTGCGCTGGTTGCCGTGCGCATTGGGATCGTCACGCCGCATCGCCAGGGAGTACTTGGTGGCGACGACAAAGTAGCTGCGGTCGGAGGCGATGAATTCACCGACATACTCCTCGGACTGGCCATCCGTGTACCGGTTGGCTGTATCGAGGAAGTTGCCTCCCGCCTCGACGTACACATCGAAAATCCTGCGCGACTCGTCCTGGTCCGCACCCCAGCCCCAGGCATCGCCGAAGGTCATGGTGCCGAGACTGATCTCTGATACGCGCAGTCCGCTTCTGCCGAATAGCCTGTATTGCATGATTCCGGGTCGCCTTTCGCATTGCAGGTTTGTACGACGCACTCGCAGCCTACTTGTCGATCGAGCCCGGGGCAACGGCACAGTAGGCCCGCGCAGGATTGCCGTTGATGTCGATTGAGCCCGGGGCAACGGCTCTGTAGGCCCGGGCAGGATTGCCGTTGATCCGGTCCAACAGGCGCCTAACTTAACGCCGTGCCGGCAAAATCAATTCTCCACTACACCATGGGCGAGAAGCTGGGCGAAGGCGGCGTCGGCGCCGTCTATCTGGGCCACGACACACGCCTGGATCGTCCGGTCGCGCTCAAGTTCCTCACCCGAGCGGGGTCGGCGGGCACAGTCGATGCGTTGCTCAAGGAGGCCCGGGCAGCATCGCGATTGAGTCACCACAACATT
>JAUVRN010000057.1 GCA_030597645.1 Candidatus Zixiibacteriota bacterium | reverse complement strand
GTGTGACCGGCGCCGCCCACTACGATCTGGCCCGGCTTGATGAGTTGCTCTACGACCACCTGGGGCGAAATGCCGTTGCCGACGTCGAAAAAAGCGAGAGCGTGCGTACCGGCGAATTCCCGGATCCGGCGATGCTCGTTGGCTGCCGCGCGGGTGCTCACCGGCGATGCGTGATCGAGAAAGAACGCCACCCGCTCGGGGTACTTGAAGCCCGCAAAGCCGAGAGCCTCGAGCTGGGTGATGGCCAGCGGTCCGGAGAGATCGTGCGCGTAGATCAGGTCTACATCGGTAAGTACGAGCTGACCTGGGGTGACCTCATCACCTGTGTGCCGGGCTATGATTTTCTCTGCCAGTGTCATTCCCATGTATTTATCTCCACCACGCGTTCATCTGCAGAACGCGTCGATGATACGCTCACCCGTACACCCGAGCAAGTCCTCGAGCAGCTTGCTGGATCAAGACGGCTCGCCGAACTCATCGTGATCAGCAGGATCCGCGGTGATTATGCCTTCGGACATCCTCCACTCGGCTACCTTGGACATCAATACGTTGTTGAGCCCGAGATACTTCAATTCGGTACCGTACGCCCAGCCGTGCACGGCGAGCGTCGCCCCAAATCCGAGCAGGTGCCAGTGCGAGTGCAGACTTCCCGAATAGAGCGCGGCACCAAGTATGGGCTGAACGATGAAGACCAGGTTCGCCAGCATCGACCGGCCGGCGATGATGCCCTTGAAACGACTCGACTCACCGATGAAGGGCCAGGCCTGCTCGTGATCCTGGCAGGCTTCGCGGATGGCCTTTCCCGTACCGATGAAAAAGAACAGCGTCAGCGTGTGCGCGAACAGACCCATCAGGGAGGTGGCCACCCCCCAGTACATGTGGAGGACCATCCGTTCGGTGACCGGATCACCCCACCCGATCACGGCCGACACGATGATCATGATCAGTACGGCCAATCCGAGAATGGCAAGGAATGCGGGCATCATGCGTCCATGGTCTCTCTATGTTTCAGAGTACTCGAAGACGCCCCTGCCGACTTTGCGACCCAGCCGCCCGGCCTTGACGTACTTTTCCATCAGCGGACAGGGACGGTACTTTTCGCCCAGCACAGAGTGCAGATACTTGAGAATCGACAGGCGCGTGTCCAGTCCCACCAGATCCACCATTTCGAAGGGTCCCATCGGGTGATTGAGTCCCAGCTTGAGAGCCTTGTCGATCTCCTCCGCTGTGGCGACACCCTCCTGCAACATATAGAACGCCTCGTTGCCGAGCAGCGCATTGATGCGTGTGGTGATGAAGCCCGGCGCTTCATGGATCACCGCCGGCGTCTTTCCCATGCGCTCCGACATCGTCACCGCCCGCCGTACGGCGTCGTCGGACGTCTC
This sequence comes from Candidatus Zixiibacteriota bacterium, assembly GCA_030597645.1. Lineage (GTDB taxonomy): Bacteria > Zixibacteria > MSB-5A5 > JAUVRN01 > JAUVRN01 > JAUVRN01. Next base: position 7,588 of record JAUVRN010000057.1, on the reverse strand, counting down.
CAGGCCGCGAACGACTTCGATGAGCATCATCTTGGGCACGGGGTTGAAGAAGTGCATACCGATGACCCGGTGTGGTCCACTCGCGGCGGCGGCGATCTCGGTGATGGAGAGCGCCGAAGTGTTGGACGCCAGCAACGCGTCCCCGTCACAGTAATCGCTGAGCCGTGCAAAGGTGTCGACCTTGAGTTCGATCGACTCGGGTATCGCCTCGATCACGCATTCGGCAGGGGCCGCCGCGGAGTGCAAGTCGGTGTGCAGCGAGAGTCGCTCCAGGGCGGTGGCCGCGGCCTCATCGGATACCTTGCCGCGTGCCCTGCCCGCATCCATCGAACGCTCGATCTCCTGCCGCGCATGCTGGAGCAGCTCCTCGGAGGTGTCCACCAGTCGCACGTGATATTCGCCCAACGCAGCGACATAGGCTATGCCCCGGCCCATCGTGCCCCCACCCACCACGCAGATCGTGTCTTTGTCCATGTTGTTACTCCGGTATCAGCACCAGTTTGCCGAACTGTTCCCGTTTCTGCATCCGCTCCAGGGCCTCGCGCGCGGCACTCAACGGGAAGGTCCTGTCGACCACGGGCTGCAAGGAGCCCGCCGCGACGAATTCCCACACGCGATGCCACGAGGCCTTGCCGCTCATGTAGGAGCCCAGGATGGTAAGGTGTCGGGCGAACAGCAGTCGAATGTCCAACGAGGCCCGCGGACCCGACGTCGCACCACAGGTGACCAGGCGCCCGTCTCGCGCCAGTGAATGGATACAGCCCTCAAAGAACTCTTCACCCGTGTGCTCCGCCACCACGTCGACGCCCCGCTTGCCTGTGAGACCACGAACGACGCGCGGCCACTCGGGATCGGTGTAGTTCACGACGTCATCGGCTCCCAGCCGGCGCGCACGTTCCAGCTTGTCATCCGAACCGGCCGTGGCGATCACTCGAGCGCCGAGGAGTCGGGCGATCTGTACGGCGGCGATACCCACGCCCGAGCCGGCCGCCATGACCAGGCAGGTCTCACCCGGCTGCAGCCGGGCGCGCTCCACCAGCATGTGCCAGGCCGTGAGAAAGACGAGACTGACCGAGGCCGCCTCCGCCCAGCCCATGTCGACCGGTTTGGGCCGCACGTTGTCGGCGCGCACGGCGGCGTACTGTGCGAAGCCGCCGTTCATCTGGTATCCATAGAGCGCATACGTACGGCAGAGATTGTCGTGGCCGGCCACGCAGTCCGGGCAGTGGCCGCATCCGCGTCCCGGGGCGACCACGACTTCGTCTCCGATCGCCACGTGATCCACGAGTTCGCCAACCGACTCGACTACGCCCGCCATGTCATTGCCGGGGATGTGAGGAAACTGCAGCTTCAGGCCGGGTACGCCGGCGATGGTCCAGAGATCCAGATGATTGAGCGCGGTGGCCTTGACGCGCAACAGGACCTCGTTGGCCCTGGCCTCCGGATCGGATGCATCTTCGTAATGCAGCTGATCGAGACCGCCATGCGCATGCAATCGTACAGCTTTCATTGACCTTCGACCCGTTCAGCAACGTGAAAACAACGCCGCCGCGTTGTCGTAGAGGATCTTTCGTTTGGATTCATCACTGAGTTCCAGCGCCCAGAATTGCTCCACGTTGCCCCGAACGTTCGGCACGCCGGGACCCGGCCAGTCGGTGCCCCAGAGCACCTTGCCGGCCACCTGTTCCAGGCGCGGAAAACTGCGCATGAGCGACTTGGGCGGAATGCCGGAGATGTCGATGTACACGTTCTTGTGGCGTCGTATCAGAAAGAAGGCCTCGTCCATGTAGAGCGGCCGGCCACCGTGCGCCATGATGATCACGAGGTCGGGAAAGTCTACGGCGAGGTCATCCACCGGCATGCAGCGGGCGAACTTGTTGCGGGCGCCCGGGAAGATGGACGTGCCTGTGTGAATCATGACCGGCAGGCCCGCCTTCTGGCACTCTTCGTAGATCTCGGCCTGATGCGGATACGGCCCCAGATAATCGTTCACCTGGACGAGCTGATGAGGCGGGTGAATCTTGACGGCGCGCAGCCCCTGGTCGATCAGCTCACGCATGCGCGCCCCGCAGTCGGTGCGCAGGCGCGGATTCACCGAACCGAAGGGCCACAACCGTTCCGGTGCCGCCTTCGCGTAGTCGATGACGTATTCGCAGCAGGTGTCGTCAAAGCCCATCAGATCGGGTGCGACGTAGTTGATGAGCCCGGCGCTCTCGATTCCGGCCTCGTCCATCAGGGACAGAAACAGCTCCGGGCGTTTCATGATGTCGAGGAGCTCATCGTAGTTGGAGCGCCCCCGTGCCATGGTTGTCTGCACGTCGGGCTTGAGTTGCCACCAGGGCTGAATATGAATGTGGACGTCGATGATCGGATATCCGGGATACGCCGTCATGGTCTTCCATCCATGATGGCGCGCAACACGCGGGTCTGACCGGAGACGGCCTCTTCCACATAGCCCAGCTTGTAGAGCTGCACCAGCAGTGGCGACGAGTTGACTTCGATCACCGTGACCCTGTCTGGCGGGGCATCCGCAGCCGGGAGCTTGAAGTCAATGCCGTAGTGTCTCAGGTTCATGATCCGGCCGATGACGCGGCAGCAGTCGAGCCACTCCGGGGAAACCTCTTCCAGGACCTCCGCGCGCGCTCCCTGGGCCAGATTGAGCAGATCGACCTCGTGCTCGCGGTCCGCCGACCCGGACGGATAGCGATAGTATCCTGCCAGGGATCGGTCATCCAGGATGTCGATACGCAGATCGATTCCGGGAACCGGTTCCTGGACCAGCGCGAGGTAGTCGTGGTGCCACACCAGGTCGATGGCGCGATCCATCTCGGCCTGATCGTAAGTCAGATAGATAGAGCGTCCGTGCGACAGCCGGTTGGGCTTGACGATCACCGGAAACCCGCGCTCGCGCGCGAACGTCCTCCCCGGCTCCTTTCCTGCCCGATCGCGGTAGTCTTCAAGCTGAAAGTGATCCGGCTTGAGGCAGCGGACCCCTGCCGGGGTGCGGATACCCGTCGCCTGCAGGACCATGGCCGTGTAGTACTTGTCCTCGCAGATCCGCGCGGCCACGGCATCGTTGAGAGGCGATCGTCCCCCTAGAAGCGTAACGGATCGCTGCCGGTCGTGCAGTCTGAACAAGTGGCCGTACTCGGGATCGAGTATCTCCACCGACAGGCTCAGGCGTGCTGCGGCTTCACGAACGAGCGCGATGACCTGAGGGGTGGAGCGGCGCCCGGGAGGAGCGGCCGCGATGGAGGCATCCATGGCCACCGATGGTACACAGGGGAATGCGGTCGGGCCAGTGCTTATGCGGCGCCCTGCGGGCTACCGGATCAACAGCGCCTTCCGGACGACCCGGCGATCCGCCGCCGTGACCGCGATCAGATACAGTCCGGAGGCGGATGTACCACCCTGATCGTCTGTGCCGTCCCAGACAAACCGCTGGTTACCGGGCTTTCCGACGCCGGTGAAAAGGGACCGGACGTGCCGGCCGAGGATGTCGAGGACACGCACGTCGATGGGACGCCCGTGCATGGAGTCATCCAGTGTGAGCGTGATCGAGGTGGCTGCGTTGAATGGATTGGGAGCACACGGCGACAGCTCCACTCGCTCGGGAGTTGTGTCGGGCTCCCCGTCCACCGGCGTCTGCACGCAGCCCAGTCCGAGTGCACCGACCGTCTCGCCGCACGGCGCGTTGCCGGGGAGACAAGGAGAGAGCACTCGAAGCGACACGTCACCGGCGTAGCGGTCACAATACAGCGGGGCCATGGAGAAATTGTCGGCGGCCCCCTGCTGCCCCTCGATGCAGTCCACGTAGTCGCCTCCCTCGTTGCCGTACACGTCACAGCACACCAGTTGAGGCTCGCTGATGGCGTCGATACAATGGATCACCTCGACATCCCGGTTGAATGACAGGATGCAGTAGGAGAGATTCGTTGTGCAAAAACTGAAGTACATGCACGCACCGGTCGACTGCACATCACCCCTGGTCTCGGCACTGTTCTCGCTGAACGTCGAATGGGACGCGTCCAGGAACGAAAAGAACCCGGCAATGGCTCCCCCCCGCGCCGGTGCGACTACGTGGGCCCGGGCAACGTTTCCGAAGAACACGCTGGCACGAATGCGCAACGACCCCTGATCCACCAGCATGCCGCCGCCGTGCCCGCCCGCGGGAGGCGTCAGGCTGACGAAAGCCTCGGCCGTGTTGTATTCGACGCGGCAGCTGTCCAACATGGGATGACCGTGCAGTGCGGCCACCGCACCGCCCAGGTTGCCGCGATTGTCCGCAAAGCGACAGTTGAAGAATTTCGGAGCGGCCTCACTGAAGCAACCGACTCCGCCACCCCACCCGCCCGTGGGTGCGGGCGCGGAGTAAAGACACACGTTGCCGACGATCTCGCAGTCGCGGAAGACCGGTCGTGCGTAGGTGAGACAGGCCACGCCGCCGCCCCCCGTGGCCGCGGCATTGTCGCGGATGACGCAGCGAATGATCTGCGGCGAGACGCTGGAGTCGAAGTACAGTCCGCCACCGCGTGACTCTCCGAACGGCCCGTCGGCCGGCGCCCAGCCGCCCTGTATGGTGATGCCCTCTATGCGTGCTGTGGAATCCTCGCCGGAGTGAAACCGGAACAATCGCCGGCGATCGTCCCGGGTGGCCAGCGCGTCGATGACGGTAGCTCCGAATCCTGCCTGAGAGCGAAGGACTATGTTCTTGCCGTGGAAATCGAGGGTGTGATTGCCCGCACCGGAGTAGGTCCCCGGTTCGAGCAGAACGGTATCGCCGGAGACTGCCGCATCAATGCCGGCCTGGATGGTACTGTAGCCGGACGGTACGACATACGTGGCTGCGCGCCCCGGTGGGGCGAGCAGGACGGCACAGAGCAAGACAACTCCCGAGCGACCATTCATGGTGGGTTCAAAGAACGCGGGTACGTGTGTTACCACGATAGTAGCTGACGCGGAGAAAAGCAAACCTCCCGGCGCCGCCCCGGGGGCCTCTTAGAGGAGACGCATGAGCAGAAACGTGCCGATCATGGCGAAGGCCAGGGCAATTTTGGCGGCCGCACCCAGTACCAATCCCAGCGTCGCCCCGACGCCGGCGCGGCCAGCGTCGCCGAGACTTCGCCGCGTCGAGAGTTCGCCCCCCACGGCACCGACGAACGGCCCTAGAAGCCCGCCCGGCAGACCGAAGAAGAGGCCGGCGATGGCCCCGATCGCCGCACCGATCACGGCACGACGTGACGCACCGAAGCGTTTCGCCCCGAGCGCACCTGCGGCGAAGTCCGCGGCGTACGAGAGTGCGGCCATCAGCGCCAGGACGCTCAGTGTGCCCGCACCGATGTACTGAAAATCCTCGGCCCAGGCGGCCAGCAGCATACCCGCAAAGATGAGCGGCGCCCCGGGAACGGCGGGCAACACCAGCCCGATAAAGCCCGCGATCAAGAGAAGAGCGGCTGCGAGCCACAGAAGGATGTCGATCGCCATGGTGTTATGCGGTGTCCACCCTCACCCGGCGTTGCCAGAACGCGTAAAACGGCAGGCCGAGGGCGATGATCCCCAGGCCCACCAGCGCGTCAGCCGGTGCTTCGACGATGGTCGCCACCACCAGGAAGGTGGCGAACAGCACGAACAGAATCTGCACCAGTGGGTATCCCCAGGCTCGATACGGACGTGGGGCGTCCGGCCAGCGCCGGCGCAGCACCAGTACAGCGAGGGCCGACAGTGCGTAGAATCCCCACGATCCGAATACGACATAGGTCACCAGCCGATCGAAGGTACCCGTGATGATGAGCAGGATGACGATGACGGCCTGCGCCACCAGTGCCCGCACCGGTGTGTGGAAACGCGGGCTAACCTGTGCCATCCAGCGAAAAAAGAGACCATCGGCCGCCATGGCGTAGTATAGACGCGGACAGGTGAAGATGAAACCGTTGTTGGCACCAAACGTGGACACGACCACGGCACCGGCTACAAACATCGCGCCGAACGAACCCATCAGCCGAACGGCCGCATCGGAGACGACCATCCCGGAGGCGGCGACCCCTGCCAGAGAGAGCACGGAGATCAACGTGTAGTTGAGAAGCAGGTATATCGCTATGACGATCAAGGTCGACAGCACGATGGAGCGGGGCACGTTTCGACCCGGGTTCCGAACTTCACCGGACACGAAGGTGATCTCAATCCAGCCGTCAAACGCAAAGAGCGCCGCGACGAGAGCCAGGGCCAGAGGTCCCCAGAGCGTTCCCCAGGGTGCCTGCGGCAGAAATGGTGAGAACGCCTCTGTGGCACCGCCGCCGAGGAAAAAGCCGAGCGCCACCAGCGCCAGCAGAGCGCCGATCTTGATGAACGTCAGCCCATTCTGAACGATCGCTCCGATCTTGACGCCGAAACAGTTGATGACTGTGAGCACGACAACACTGGCGACGGCGACGATCTTGATGCCCGTGGCATTCAGGGGAAAGAAGTAGCCGAGATAGGTGGCAAAAACGATGGCCACCGCAGCGATGGACGCCGTGTTGATCACCGTGAAACAGGCCCAGCCGTAGAGATACCCCCACACCCGCCCGAAGGTTCGGCTGAGAAACACATACTGCCCACCCGCCTCGGGCATCATCGCGCCCAGTTCGGCGATAGAGATGGCTCCGAACAGGCTCACGATTCCGGCGACGATCCACACCGCCAGCACCAACAGCGACGAGTCGACCAGCACGGCGATCGTCATCGGTACGAGGAAGATACCCGAGCCGATCATGCTGCCGATGTTGATCATCGTCGCATCGAGCAGCGTCAGCTCTCGCACGAGAACCGGCCGCGTCGGGCCAGAGCCTGTAGATGACATCACGGAGCTGGGAGGGGTGGCCTCCCGGCGTCAGACCGGGCGGTCAGCTCGGCAGTTGCGACAATACTTCGTCGTCGTCGGGAAACCGCTTCAGCTCTTTCTTGGAGAATATCAGCTTTCCGTCCACGACGACCTCGAACACTCCGCCTTCGCCTTTGATGATCTCCGGTTCGACGCCCGTAGCGTCCTTGATCCTGGCCGCCAAACTGGTGGCCTGAGGCAGGTAGTTTCAGGGTACGCAGTAGGTGATGGAGATCTTCATGTCCGCTCTTCCTGTCGAGTTTGGTTTGTCATATCAGAATAGTGCAGCACGAGGGAACAGGCAACTGCATCGCATCCGCGGTGCTATGACCCGTTCTGCTCGTACTTCACCTCGAGTTTTTGCTTAAGCCGCGTCTCTATTTCCCGCAGATCGTCGCGGTCTTTGGGAATGTCCTTTTGCACCACACCGTCCGGCGACGTGACGGTGGTTGGATGGACCTTGAATATGCTTTTGGCAGCCGTGGCGTATGTCACCAGCAGGCCGTCATCGGACACTGCAAACCGGGCCTGCACGGCGCGACCGTCCCCGAGCAATTTGAATACCGTGCCCACCGCACCCTCCAGGGGCCGCCCACCGATACCCTCGCCCTGGTCCTGTCCGATCATGTCCGAGTACTGGAGCAGCCAGTAGCTGGTCCATCGTTTGCTGGTGACGCGCATGGTGGGGCTGGCCGCCGCGCCGCCGACGCTGTCCCTCTCCGGTCCGCC
>JAUVRN010000009.1 GCA_030597645.1 Candidatus Zixiibacteriota bacterium | reverse complement strand
GGCACGTGGCGATCACGGATCGGGTGGCAACCGTGCCGGCCGATCGGCGCAGGACGTAGAGGTTCCGGTACCGCCCGGCACGTTGGTGTACGACGACGACTCCGGGGATCTGTTGGCCGACATAACCGCCGCCGGTCAGCGGATCGTGGTTTGCGGCGGCGGCCGCGGTGGCCGGGGCAACGCGGCTTTTGCATCACCCACGGTGCGGGCACCGCGCAAGGCGGAGGACGGGAGACCGGGAGAGTCCCGGCGTCTCCGTTTTGAGCTCAAGCTCATGGCCGACGTGGGCCTGGTGGGACGGCCCAATGCGGGCAAGTCGACGCTGCTCTCCGTGGTGTCCGCGGCCCGGCCGAAGATCGCCGAGTACCCCTTTACCACGACGGAACCGCATCTCGGCATCGTCGGTGTACGCGAGTTGGAGTCGTTCGTGCTGGCCGACATACCGGGCCTGATCGAAGGCGCCCACAAAGGGCGTGGGCTTGGACATCGCTTTCTCCGACATGTCCAGCGTGCCCGCGTGCTCGTGTACCTCATCGACATCACCGAAGAAGATCCCGCCGCTGTGCAGGCGGAGCTGCACCGCGAACTCGAGGCGTTCGATACGGAGCTCGCGCAACGTCCTGCATTTGTGACGCTCTCCAAGGTCGATCTGCTGATGGAAGCAGACCTGAGGCAGGCGAAAGCCGATATCTTCGATCAGCCACCGCTTCTCATATCCTCGGTAACCGGGGAAGGAATCGAGGTCTGGAAACACACCGCCAATGAGCTCATTGCCCGCGCGATTGAAAGCGAACGAGAAGGGGAAAAAGGAGACGAAACGTGATTGGCGCCGGAGCCCGACCGGCTCAGATTTGTCCCATGGTATCGCCAGGACCGTGCACCGAAGAGCTCTGGCTGAGACTGCTGAGCATACACGGTGTCGGTCCCGCCACAGTCTCCGAGCTGCTCGGTCGGTATTCGGGCATCGAGAAGTTCGCCCGGGCGGTCGCAGAGGGTCACCGCATTTCCCTTCGCCAGGCCGACCTGATCGTCCAGCAATTCTCCTCTCCGGCCATCACCCGGTTGGCGAACAAAAGGCTGGCGGCCTATCGCCGGGCGGGCTGTGAACTGCTGTTTCTCGGTGACGAGCGCTACCCCCACCTGCTTGCCGGCATCACCAATCCACCGCCTTTGCTCGGTGTTCGAGGGACGCTTCCCCTGAGCGATTGTGCCGTCGCTATGGTCGGCTCCCGCAAGCCTTCCAACCTCGGCATCACCGTAGCCCGCGAATGGTCGGAACTGCTTGCGGCATCGGGAGTTACGATCGTCAGTGGCCTGGCGCACGGGATCGATCGGGCGTGCCACGAGGGGGCGCTCGCGGCCGGCGGCGCTACCGTGGCAGTACTTGGCTGCGGTCCCGACACGCTGTATCCTCCCGAGCACGCCGGACTGGCCGAGAGGATCACATCGAGCGGGGGTGCCATAGTCAGTCAGTTCTGGCCTGGAACGGCTCCGGGACGGGGGCTGTTCCCGGCCCGCAACCGGGTCATCGCCGGTCTGGCGGCGGCCGTCGTGGTGGTAGAGGCCGGACCGAAATCGGGTTCGCTCTATACGGCCAGGTACGCGATGCGGGAAGATCGGCCCGTATTCGCCGTGCCGGGACCCGTCAGAGGGCAACAGAACAAGGGCAGCAACGGGTTGCTCTTGAACGGCGCAACGTCTGCAAATGAGGTCAGCCAGGTCACGGAGGTGCTGGACATCGACGTACGTGCACCCGTTGCCGGGTTGGTGTCTCCGGCCGGCGACGACGGCATGATGTTCGACCGGATCGATCTTCAGGGGCGACACGTGGACGACTTGACACGCGAGCTGGACTGGGTACCGTCACGGGTTCTGCGGAGCCTGCTGGCGCTCCAGCTTCGCGGGATGATCCTGCAATTGCCGGGCAATCGTTTCGCGCGCACGCGATAGGAATGGGAGGATCTTGGGGGATTTCGCGTCGAAGGAAATCACGATCACCAATCGCCTCGGCCTGCACGCGCGGCCTGCAGCACTGGTTGTCAAGGCGGCCGGCACGTTCGAAGCGGAGGTGTTTCTGATCAAGGACGACACGCGCATCAATGCCAAGAGCATCATGGGCGTCATGATGCTGGCTGCTGAATTCGGCAGTGCACTCACCATCGAGGCCGAAGGGCCCGATGCCGACCTGGCCGTCCAGGCGGTGGCTGCCGTATTCGCCACCAACTTCGGTGAGGAGTAGGGCATGCGCGTCGTTCGCGGTATAGCGGTGAGCGGTGGGTATGGCCTCGGTCCGGCCTTCCACGTCTCGGCCCACGTTCCCACCGTTCAGGAGCGCCACATCGAACCGGGCCAGGTCCGGACCGAGATTCAGAGTTTCAATCGGGCGCTGCAGCGGGCCCGCGAAGATCTCAAGGCGATCAGCCAGCGAGGACTGCGGCACCTGGAGCGCCGGGTGCTCGAGATCTTCGACGCTCAGCTCCTGATGCTCGACGACCGCGAAATGTACCACCAGGTCACGCAGGCCATTCGCAACGAACACGTTTCCGCCGAGTGGGGCTACCATCGCCAGGTGCAGCTCGCGCTCGATGTGCTGGCAAAGTCACAGGATGAATACCTGCGTCAAATGGAGGGTGACATCCGGGCCGTGTCCCGGCGTGTCGTCCAGTATCTCCAGGGCCTCAAGCATCTCACCCTCGCCGAACTGACAACGCCCTCTGTACTGCTGGCCGATCGACTCACGCCGGCTGATCTGGTACAACTGCCCCGGGACAAGGTTCTCGCCATCGCCACCCGCGGTGGCAGCCGGACCGATCACACCTCCCTGGTCGCACGTTCGCTCGGCATCCCAGCCGTGGTGGGTGCCAGAGACGACCTCCAGCCGGACCGTCGTGGCCAGCGCGTACTCGTGGATGCGGAAAACGGGCGGGTGTTCTTCTCGCCGGGGCGGACAGAGCTGGCGCTCTACCGCGCCTACACCGAGCGTGTGGTCGAGTCCAGGCGGCGTGCCGAGGAGGTGGTGGGCCAGGAGGCGCGCACCTCCGACGGACACCGGATCCATATGCATGCCAATCTCGAGCTGCTTCAGGAGGCGGAGTTTGCCAAGAGTTGTGGAGCCGAGGGCATCGGTCTCTTCCGTACCGAGTTCCTGTTTATCTCGGCAGCGCGGCTCCCCGACGAAAAGACGCAAACCGACGCGTACACCGCACTGGCCGAGCACTTCGCGCCCCACACGGTGACCCTGCGCGTATACGACCTGGGTGGCGACAAGCTGTTCTATTCCTACCGGACGGAGGACGAGCCCAATCCGGCCATGGGCTGGCGCGCCGTGCGCCTGCTTTTGGATCGGCCCGCCCTGTTCCGCACCCAGCTGAGGGCGATGTACAAGACGGCCGCGCAGGTGGGCAATGTCCAGATCATGTTTCCCATGGTGTCGAGCCTGGACGAGTGGAAGCGCATTCTCGCCTTCGCCCGCCGCGTCCGCGAGGAACTCGAACAGGAGGGCATCACGCCCGCAAAGCGCGTCCCTCTGGGTGTGATGGTGGAGATCCCGGCACTGGCCCTGGAGGCGGATCGTGTAGCACCCCACTGCGATTTCTTCAGTGTGGGGACCAACGATCTGATCCAGTACCTGCTCGCCGTGGATCGTCAGAACCCGTTGGTGATCGAGCGCTTCGATTCGTTCCACCCCGCCGTGTGGCGCATGCTTCACAATCTGGCGGTGACGGCCCACAAACACGACATTCCCATTTCGATCTGCGGTGACCTCGCATCGGATCTGCGTGCGCTGCCTCTGCTGGTCGGAGTCGGCTTCGACGAGCTGTCCACCGTGCCCGGCGCAATACCGCAGATCAAAGACGTTATTGGAGATTTCAGTCGCGAAGAGGCTGAAGCTCTGGCGCGCGAGGTGCTCGCCCTTCACACGGGCAAGGAGATCCTGAGCCTGGTCAAGAAGACCTGGCGGCGCTGGGGACGGCGGTCGCGACGGAAGGCGGACAGATGAAGATCCTCGACAAACCCGAGCGTTGCCAGGAACTCGACCCGGACGACATGTACAGCCGGATCTACCGGTTTCCCGAGCAGGTGGAAGAGGCGGTCCGCATCGGCCGGGAGACCGACCTGGGCGGCCTCGACACGAGCGGGATCAGGAACATCGTGGTGGTGGGGCTGGGAGGATCCGCGATCGGCGGAGATCTGGTACGCAGCTACCTGGCCGAGTGGCTGCCCGTCCCGATGCTCGTGGTGCGCGACTACGTTCTGCCCGCGTTCGTCGGAACGGAATCGCTGGTGCTGGTCTCGTCGTATTCGGGCAATACGGAGGAGACGCTGTCGGCGTACAGCCAGGCGCAGGAGCAGGGTGCGCGGATCATCGCCCTGACGACGGGCGGCCGGCTGGGCGAGCGCGCGGAGGCCGACGGCAACGCGGTAGTGACTCTGCCCGGCGGGCTGATGCCCCGGGCGGCGCTGGGATACTCGTTTTTTCCGATGCTGCTCGTGCTGGAGCGCCTTGGACTGGCTCCAAAGCAGGATTCGGACATCCGCGACACGCTGGCCCTGCTGGGCGAGCGCAAGCCACTTCTGTCACGCTCCGTGCCGGTGTCCGAGAATCCAGCCAAGCAGACGGCCGTCGCGTGGCACAAGCATGTTCCGGTCATTTACGGCGGGACGGTGAGGTTCGACGCCGTCGCGCTGCGCATCAAGTGCCAGATCAACGAAAACGCCAAGCAACTGGCGTTCGCCAACGTCTTTCCGGAATTCAATCACAACGAATTGGTGGGCTACGGTCAGATCGAACACATCGCCGACAGGCTGTCCGTCTGTATTCTGCGGGACACAGGTGACCACCGACGTACCGGATTCCGCATGGCCATCGTGCGCAAGATGATCGCCGATCTGGACATCGACGTGCTCGAGATGGAGTCGAACGGACGCTCGCCTCTGGCCCGGATGTTCTCGCTGATCCAGTGGGGTGATTTCGCGAGCTATTACCTGGCCATGCTCAACGGCGTCGATCCGACACCCATTCCGGTGATCGAACACCTCAAACAGGAACTCGCAGAGCGTTCCTGATGGACCCGCGCATCGACATGCTTCTTCAGATGCTTGATCAGGCCTTTGACCGGGCGGCCTGGCACGGAACCAACCTGCGTGGCTCGATACGTGGCCTCAGCCTCCACGAGGCCCTCTGGCGTCCGAGCACAGGACGTCACAACATCTGGGAAATCGTGCTGCACACGGCATACTGGAAGTTCTGCGTCCGCCGGCATCTTGCAGGGGACCGGTCCCTCAAGTTTCCGCGCCCCGGTAGTGACTGGCCCGCGTTGCCGTCCCCACGGGACGAGAAGGCCTGGAAGCGGGATGTGGCGCTGCTGGGATCTGAGCACAAGGCCCTGCGCCAGGTGCTGTCTGACTTTCCGCCCGCACGGCTGACCGGCCGGCCACCCAGGCTCAAGTGGCGCTACGAGCAGTACATCTACGGGGCTGTGTCGCACGACCTCTATCACGCCGGGCAGATTCAGCTGATCAAGCGCCTCGTGCGCACGAAATAGCGCCCACGGTTCTCTCCCCCCCCTTAAGCGACTATTCCCAAGAGGATTAGCAGCTTTGTCGGAAACCTTGGCGGCCCCAGGCCGTATATGTGAACCGTAGCGGCATCTTGGGCACGTCCAGCATGGGAGAGATAGAATGCGTATTCGGTTAGCCCGCTTTCGATTAGTGATCGGCATCAGCCTGGCGCCCGGCCTCCTCGGCTGGGGACGGCTGGCCGCAGACCCCGCACGCGCCGGCGAGACCCTGGTTGAGCTCAACGACATTCGCGCGGATGAAATTCTCATGGTCGGAATCACGTTGCCGCGCGACGCCGATTTGACGTTCGAAGCTCTGGGCCTGCGCTCCGGCAACAGCAGCAAGCTCATCGCGTACGCCTGGCTCCTCGACCACGAGACCCGTGAACCGGTGTGGATCATGGATCGCCGTCACCGGGATCGTGATCGCACGCGCGGCGAGCGCGTACTCGTGGAACAGACCGTCCGGGTCGAAGCGGGCAAGTACGAGCTGTACTTCACAGCCCTGGGATCCTGGTCGTCAGGGCTCTGGGATGGTGACTGGGACGATCTCGGTGACTGGTTTCGCAACTGGACCGACCACAAGTCCGATCGCAGGTCCGATCGCAGCTACGAACGAGAACTGCGAGAGTGCTACGTCAACGTGCTCTCTGAAGATTTGACCCGACACGAGATCGAGACGTTCGAAGTCACGGGTGATATTCCCGATGCGCTGCTGCAGATCAACGCCATGGGCGATGACGAGTACGTCAAGAAGGGCTTCCAACTCAAGCGCGACACCCGGCTCCGGGTCTACGCGTTGGCCGAGATCCCCAACAAGACTGCCGCGGATCGTGCCTGGATCGTCAATGCCGACACGCACGAGCGGGTGTGGGAAACCACGCATCGCAACACGGATCCGGCCGGTGGCGGCAGCAAGAACCGGTACTTCGACGACGAGGTGGAATTTGCCGCCGGTCGCTACATCCTCTACTACGCGACGGACGACTCCCACTCCTGGGAGTACTTCAATACGCGGCCGCCGTTCGATCCCATCAACTGGGGCGTGAGTCTGCTTCCCGGGCGCGATTACCGCCGGGGCACGTTTTCCACGTACGATCCCCCGGAACGCAGCGATGCGCTCGTCGACCTGACGCGCGCCCGCGACGACGACTACCTCGAGCAGCCGTTCAAAATCACTCGCGAAACCAGCCTGCACGTACGCGGACTCGGGGAGTACTCCGACTGGAGCGACGAGTTCGTCGACTACGGCGGCATTCAGGATATGAGCACGGGTCAGCTGGCCTGGGAGATGACCGGCCGCAACACAGTGCATGCGGGCGGCGCCGAGAAGAATCGTATCTTCGAGGGTACCCTCAAGCTCTCACCCGGCAAGTACGTCGCGTTTTACACGACGGACGGATCGCATTCCTACCGCGACTGGAACTCTGCGGCACCCTACGAACCCGATGCGTGGGGGCTGACCTTGTACCCGGGTCCGGGCTACCGCAAGGGTGATCTCGAGAAGTTGACGGACCGCGATGTGGCCGGAGACGATATCCTGGCCCGGATCGTCCGCGTACGCGATGACGAGCACCGACGTGAGCGTTTCACGCTCGACGCAGAGACCCGCGTCCGTATCTACGCCATGGGCGAAGGCGACGACGGCCGCATGTACGACTATGCCTGGATCGAAGACCACGGGACCGGCCGTTCCGTCTGGGAAATGACGTATCGCAAGACCCGCCATGCGGGCGGCGCCGACAAGAACCGTGTCTTCGACGGCGAGATCGTACTCGACGCCGGCACGTATGAGGTCTTCTACGAAAGCGACGGCTCGCACTCCTTCCACGACTGGAATGCGGCGAAGCCACGCAATCCGCAGATGTGGGGCGTAACCGTGAGCGTGGCCGACAAGGAGTCCTGACTCACGGCACTGGACCTCACGTTCCTCCCCGGTCATCCCGCAGATGACCCTGGACGGCTCCTGGCAGCCTGCCGGTGGGCCGTCTTTTTATTGGATGCGCCAGGCGGTCCAAAACAGGCCGTTGCGTGATGCGCCCGGGCCGCATACCCTTAGGGCTCTCGGAACCGTTAACCATAGCTGTTTTCGTTGAAAGGCAGAGTATTGGCCAAAGCACCTGAAACCTCCATGGACCGAATGGTGTCCCTGTGCAAGCGACGTGGATTCGTCTTTCCGTCTTCAGAGATCTATGGTGGGCTCGGTTCCACGTGGGATTACGGCCCGCTCGGGGCGGAGCTCAAGCGCAACATCAAAGACATCTGGTGGGCAGCCATGGTTCACCAGAGGGACGACATCGAAGGGCTCGACGCCGCCATTCTCATGCATCCCCGGGTCTGGGAAACCTCCGGGCACCTGGACCATTTCACCGATCCGCTCGTCGACTGCAAGACGTGCAAAGCCCGGTTTCGTGAAGACGAACTGGACAGCGCGCGCTGTCCCAGGAAACCGTCCAAGACGCCCAAAGAGTGCGGCGGCGAGCTGACCGACGCCCGACAGTTCAACCTGATGTTCAAGACGTTCATGGGGCCGGTCGAAGACGACTCGGCCGTGATCTATATGCGCCCCGAGACCGCCCAGGGTATCTACGTCAACTTTCTCAATGTCATGGGGCCGGCTCGCCAGAAGATACCGTTCGGCATCGCGCAGATCGGCAAAGCGTTCCGCAACGAGATCACGCCCGGCAATTTCATCTTTCGCACGCGTGAATTCGAGCAGATGGAGATGCAGTTCTTTGTCAAGCCGGGCGAGGATGGCCGGTGGTTCGAGTACTGGCGGGAACAGCGCTGGCAGTGGTACCTCGACATCGGCATCCGGGAGGAGAAGATCCGCTGGCACGAGCACGGGCCCGGTGAACTGGCGCACTATGCCCGTGCCGCCTATGACATCGAGTACGAATTCCCCTTCGGGTGGAAAGAGCTGGAGGGCGTGCACAATCGCACCGACTTCGATCTGTCACGGCACGCCGAGGCTACGGGCAAGGACCTGTCCGTATTCGATGACGAAAACAAGAAGAAGTTCATTCCCTTCATCATAGAGACCTCGGCCGGCTGCGACCGCACGCTGTTGACGGTGCTGGTGGACGCGTATGCCGAGGAGGAAGTGCGCGGAGACACGCGCGTGGTCATGCGCTTCCACCCGCGCCTGGCACCGTACAAGGTTGCCGTATTTCCGCTGGTTAACCGGGATGGTATGCCGGACATCGCCGGCCGCATTGCGGCTGACCTCCGGCGCCATTTCAAGGTGTTCTATGACGACAAGGGTGCCGTCGGCCGGCGCTACCGGCGTCAGGATGAAATCGGCACCCCTTTCGCGATCACCGTCGATTCCGATACACTTACGGACCAGACGGTGACCCTGCGCGATCGAGACACGATGGCGCAGATTCGCGTGCCGTCCGACGCACTCGTGGCGGCGCTCCACGAACGGCTGCATATCTGAACCCACCGGGAGAACGTGCTGTGCCGGAATCAGCTTCGCCCATGCGCTTCGAAACACGGGCCATCCACGACGGACAGGATCCGGATCCCACCACCGGAGCCATCATCGTGCCGGTTTTTCAGACCGCGACCTATGTGCAAGACGGTGTGGCGCAGCACAAGGGATACGAGTATGCCCGCACTCAGAATCCCACCCGCGGTGCACTGGAAACCGCACTCGCATCCCTGGAGGGTGCCGAATACGGCTTCTGTTTTGCATCAGGAATGGCGGCCATCTCGGCCTGCATGCATCTGCTGAAGTCGGGCGACCACGTGGTGGCCTCGGACGATCTCTACGGCGGAACGTACCGGGTCTTCGAACAGGTCTTCCGCGGTGGCGGTCTCGACTTTACTTACGTGGATGCGGCCGACATCGACCAGGTTCAGGGCGCACTCCGTGACAACACGCGGATGATCTGGGTGGAGACGCCCACCAACCCTCTTCTCAAGGTGGTGGATCTGGCCGCCATGGGCGTGCTGGCCGCCGATCGCAAGATCCTGTTTGGCGTCGACAATACGTTTCTGTCTCCCTTTTTCCAGACGCCCGTCGAGTTTGGCGCGGACCTGATCGTGCACTCGACGACCAAGTTCCTTGGGGGGCACTCCGACGTGGTGGGCGGTGCCGTGGTAACCTCGAGAGATGATCTGGCGGATCGACTCGGATTCATACAGAATGCCGTGGGTGCCGTACCCGGTCCCTGGGACAGCTGGCTGGTCCTTCGCGGCCTCAAGACGCTCGCGGTGGGCATGGATAGACACGGCCACAATGCCCAGGTCCTGGCCGAGTTTCTCGAGCAGCACCCGTCCGTAGAGCGCGTGCTCTACCCGGGCCTGGCATCGCATCCCCAGCATGAATTGGCGTCCCGGCAGGCTCGCGGCCACGGCGCGCTGATCAGCCTGTACATCAAGGGCGATGTAGCCGGCGCCCGGCGGCTGGCCGAAGCCACCCGCGTGTTCGCGCTGGCCGAGAGTCTCGGCGGCGTAGAGTCTCTTATCGAGCATCCCGGCCTGATGACGCACGCCTCGGTGCCCGAGGAGATCCGCCGCGAGAAGGGCCTGACGGACAACCTCGTCAGGCTGTCCGTAGGCATCGAGCATATCGACGATCTGCTCGACGACTTGAAACAGGCGCTCGCAACGATCTGAGCGCCCGCGCGTACCCCGGGAGAGAGGAGTACGCGCATGCGTACTACCCGTATCGTCTTGTTCGTGGTGCTGTTCGCGGTGCTGGGCATCGCGACCGGCATCGTGATCCGCCGGTTGCAGCAGCATCCCGCCTCGGGCACCGACCGCGTCACCGACGCACAGGCTGAGCTGCCTCCTGCACTCGTATCCACCGGCGGCGACGCAGCGGCATCGATCTCCGCATCCCGCCACAACGCCATCACTCGTGCCGCGGCCGAAGTCGGCCGCGCGGTGACGGCGGTGTCGATCGTCCAGACCCGCGTGGTGCAGGCCCGACCCGGCCTCGATGATTTCTGGTCGCGATTCTTCTTTCCGCGTTTCTACCGGGAACAGGTGCGTTCCATGGGCAGCGGGGTCATCGTGACACAGGACGGGTACGTGCTCACCAACGAGCACGTCACATCGGGTGCCGACTCCATCTGGGTGACCCTCTCCGACGGACGTACGCTGCCTGCGCAGCTGATCGGCTCGGACCACCAGACCGACCTGGCCGTGCTCAAGGTGGATGCCGAGTCGCTGCCGTCGGTACGTCTGGGCAATTCCGATGCACTGTTGATCGGCGAGTGGGCCATCGCCCTGGGCAATCCGTTCGGCTTCCTGCTGGACGACAGCAAACCGACCGTGACCGTGGGTGTGATCTCGGCGCTCGATCGAGACGTGAAGCGGGCACCCGACGATGATCGGATCTACCGAAAGGTCATCCAGACCGACGCGGCTATCAATCCAGGTAACTCGGGTGGTCCGCTCGTGAACGCCGACGGCGAACTTATCGGCATCAATTCATTCATCTTCTCGTCGAGTCGCGGCTCCGAGGGTATCGGGTTCGCCATTCCCGTCAATCAGGCCCGGGTGGTCATGGCCGATCTCATACGCTACGGCGAATTGCGGCCCGCGTGGATCGGCGTACGTCTACAGGCACGCGCCGGGCAATCGGGACCGGAGGGTCGCTTGCACGGGGTCGTGGTGGCGGCCGTGCTCCCCGACAGCCCCGCAGAGCGTAGCGGAATCGAGGCGGGCGACGTCATCCTAAAGGCGGGTGACGATGTGGTACACAGTCTTGCTGACTGGGAGGGCGAGGCCTCGTACTGGCGACCCGGCGATCGTGTGGAAGTGGTGTGTCGGCGGGGTACCGACATCCGCACGCTTACCCTGAAGCTCGAGAACCAACCCCTCCTCGTGGCGCCGTCGGTCCGCACCGGCTACGGAATGGAGGTGACGGATATGGATGGTGCTATCGCCGCGCAGCTCGGCATGCCGAATTCCCGTGGTGCCGCCGTGGCCAGGGTCAGGCCCAGCTCTGCGGCGGAGGCCGCGGGACTGCAGCGGGGGGACATCATCTACCAGGTGGGCAACGTGGCCGTCTCCGATGCGGCCACACTCACCGATCTGCTGCGTCGCGGCCGGGGGCATCGCCTGATCGTCCGGCTCGTGCGCCACGGCCAGCCGTACCGGGCGGTTCTGGAGTAACCGTTTCGGCCGCCCGGCGGAATCGTCCGTCGGTCGGGCACTTGGCCGGACCCGGCGCGGTTTCTATATTGGACCGATTACTTCGGGCAGAGTTTCAGAGGTTGCACCCGGTACGGGTGCTCAGGATCCACACCAGAAGGCGGGAGGGGATGGCACAGTCCGGCGATCACGCGGGGGGTACACGCAAACGGGGTACGCGGACGCCCGCGCCTGACGAAGCGCGGACCATCGAGTTGACACAGCGTATCAAGGACGGTGACCCGCAGGCGTTCGAGGAACTGGTACGCATGTACCGCAGCCAGGTCGCGGGCATCGCCTACAAGATCGTCGGCGACTACGATGACGCCAAAGACATCTCCCAGATGGTTTTCGTCAAGCTGTACCACAACCTGCGCCGCTACGATCCCAGCAAGCGGTTCAGCACCTGGCTCTAGCGGATCGCGACCAACGCGTCCATCGATTTTATCCGCAAGTTCAAGAAGCAGAAGTTTGAGCTGCTCGAGGAGACCTGGGGCGTGTCGGTGAGCCGCCAGGCGTCACCGGCAGACGAGTTCGCTCTGAAGATGCTCAAGGAGTTCGTCCTCAAGTCCGCCGACCGGCTCGGCTACAAGCAGCGCATGGCGTTCGTGCTCCGCGACATAGACGGCCTCGAGATCGCCGGAGTGGCCGATATCATGCAGATGCCCCAGGCCACGGTGCGCTGGTACCTGCACCGGGCCCGCTCCCGGCTGCGTAAGGACATACGCAAGCGCTACCCCCACCTCCTGGACCAGCTCGGGATTGCCTTTTGACATCGTCCCTCCGGTAGTCTATTAAGAGGCGGATTGGGATGGGGCATACTCCGGGCCCCGACCCGCCGATACCTAAAGTAGCCCATCCACAGGATACTCATATGAATGATCAGGCCACGGTTCTCTCGTTTATCGGTTCGACGCCGCTGATTCGGCTGCACAGAATCGCCGACGCGCAGGGCGCCCACCTCTGGGTCAAACCGGAGTTCCTCAATCCCGCCGGCTCCATCAAGGACCGTATGGCACTGTACATCATCGAAAAGGCGGAGCGCGAGGGTAAGCTCAAGCCGGGCGGGACCATCGTCGAGAACACATCGGGCAACACGGGCATGGGTGTGGCCATGGTGGCCGCCGTCAAAGGGTACAAGGCGATATTGACGATCCCCGACAAGATGTCCTCGGAAAAGATCAATACACTCAAGGCGTTCGGTGCCAGGGTGGTGGTCACGCCCACCAACGTGCCGGCCGACTCGCCGCAGTCGTACTACGAGACGGCCAAGCGCATTCATTCGGAGATTCCCGGCTCCTTCTATCTGAATCAGTACCACAATCCGGACAATATCGAGGCCCACTACAACACCACCGGTCCCGAGATCTGGCAACAGACAGAGGGTAAGATAGACTATTTCGTCGTCGGGATCGGTACGGGGGGCACGCTCGCCGGAGCCGGGCGGTATCTCAAGGAGCAAAAGCCCGACATCTGTGTGGTGGCTGTGGATCCCAGGGGCTCTGTCTTCTATGACTACTGGAAGACAGGCAAGATCCCCCCACCCGAGGTGTACAAGGTCGAGGGCATCGGTGAAGACATGCTCGTCGATGCGCTGGACTGGGACGTCGTCGACGAGATGTACCAGGTGGACGACGGCCAGTGTTTCCGCATGGCACGCCGACTCACCACCGAGGAAGGACTTTTTGCCGGCGGTTCGTCCGGCGGCGCCGCGCACGTGGCCGTGGAAGTGGCCCGCAAGGCCGGTCCGGGCAAGAACGTGGTGTGTGTGCTGCCCGATTCGGGAACGCGCTACCTCAGCAAGATCTTTTCGGACGAGTGGATGCGCGACAACGGCTTCCTGGAGCCGACCACGACTCTCGGTGCCGTGGCGGAGATCATCGCCCAGCGGAGGTTCGACCCGATCACAGCCATGCCGTCGGACACGGTCATCGAGGTGATCGAGCGGATGAAGGAGCACAACATCTCGCAGCTGCCTCTCGTCGAGAATGGTGTACCGACCGGTCTCATCTCCGAAGTCGACCTGCTCAACTACATGGTGCTCGGGAAGCACAGGATCAAGGACCCGGTAGGGCCGCTTGCCGGCGACAGTCTGTTCACCGTGACGCCCGACACGTCCGTCGAGAATCTGTCCGAGCGTTTCGCGATGGAAAAAAAGCAGGCCGCCGCGGTCATCGAGGACGGCTCCCTGGTGGGTCTCCTGACCAAGATCGACGTCATAGATTTTCTGGCGAAACGCTTCAAGCAGTAGAGACCGCTCTCGAAACCAGCTTTGAGCCACTCTTGAAAGCCGTTTTGGCCGCTCGGTCCTGTTGGACTCTTGCACACATTTCACACCCTCACCAGCCCTGGGGCTTTCCGTGCCCGGGGTCCGGTCTTTCGTCAAGCCGCCTCAGTGAGCGTACGTGCATGTTGGGCAAGGTATTAGGGCGGATAAGCCACGACCTGTATCGACTGGCAGCCGGGCATGACCCTTGCTCAGGTGGGAAGGGTCATCAAGGGGGATGCGGCTGAACCGATAAAATGAGGCGAAGCCGCGATCCGCCGTTATTGAGGGGTACGCGGTTTTGAGCGAAAAAAAAGAGCCGGCCGTCAGGGAGTCGGAAAAGAAGTACTGGCACCTGTACAGCCTGCAGACTCTGAACTCGGATAAATTCATCAAGGTGGTGAACAAGATCCTGAGGAAAGAGTACCAGCTGATTAAGTGACTGCTTGACCTGGGCGCCGGCAGGCGTAAGATGATCGCCCATAGGTCCTACCTGTTAGGGAGGCGGGGACGGGTGACCATCTAAAATGGATGTACTTTCGAGGAGGTCTCGCGTAGGAATGCGCCTGCGCCGCTGGTTCGTAACCATCATTCCGCCCTCCAACCGGGAGACGCGCTCATTTGGTGTAACATCGGGTGCGCTCAAGGCGACCGTCCTGGTGCTGGTCGTCGCCCTGGTTCTGGCGGGGCTGTGGGTCGCCGAGTTCATGTCCGCCTCTACCTGGCGTCAGCGGGCGGCTGAACTTCAGGTCGAAAACGATTACTTCCAGACCAAGCTCCAACGCCTTCACACCGACATGTCCCAGATCAACAGTCAGGTGCGTACGCTGATGATCAAAGAAGACCGCCTGCGCCAGATGTTCGACCTGGCCGAGGTTCCCGACGGTGTTCGCGAGCTGGGTGTGGGCGGACTCGAGCTGCCCGGGATCGGCGACATTCCCGACTACCAGAGACAGATCATGGCCGCCGAGCTGCAACTGGCACAGCTGGATCGTATGGTGGAGCTGGAGACCGAGACCTGGACCGACGCCGAGTACTCGATTCACGATCGTCACGAGCGCCTGGCGCACACGCCGAGCCTCATACCCACCGACGGCTGGATTTCGCGGGGATTCGGCTACAAGATCGACCCGTTCACCGGCCGACGGGCGTTCCATGCCGGGATCGACATCGCCGGCAACAAGGGCACCGCCATCATCGCGACCGCCGGCGGCAGGGTAGAGTACGCCGGCTGGAAGACCGGTCTCGGGATCATGGTCAAAATCGACCACGGCCACGGCTACGCGACGATATATGGCCACATGTCCAAGAATATCGCCCGCACCGGTGACATCGTCCGGCGCGGCGACTTTATCGGTGAAGTGGGTTCCACCGGTCATTCCACCGGGCCTCATGTCCACTATGAGGTCTGGAAGGACGGCCGGGCCGAGAATCCCATGCACTACATCCAGTCCCGGACTTTTGGCGAGCAACTGATCGTCGACTGACGATCACCCCGGGACCCCGGCCGGTCCCGGCAGCTACCTCAGCACATCCCCAATTCCTGCGGAAATACTCCCGGTTCTCCGGAATCCACTATATTGACTCAGAACACTGTGTCCTGTACCCCGGTCTGCCGGGTCTTTTACCGCATCGTCAAACATGAGATCGTTCTCTGATTATCGTCTCGTCCGATTCCGCCGTATCGGATTGACGCCGGCATTCGTGCTGACGGTTCTCTGTGCCCTCTGGGCTCGTCCGGCGTGGAGTGCGGACGTCCCGCGCACGAACGACGATCCTCAGAGGATGTCCAGGGCGCAGCCGTCCGGCACAGGGCAGCGTACGGCTTCAGCCGGCCCGTCAGGCGTCAGGGTGGCCCCGGGAGCAACGAGCCCGGCCCTGACCGTCAGGGTCGGTACACGGTACGTGCTTCTGTATCCGGATATTCCGGTCCATCCCAACCCGGGGCACCACCAGACTGAGCTGTCCACTGCCGTACACCCGGCCGACCCCGCTGTCCTCTTCGCCGGCTCCAACTCGGCATCGACGGACGGCGCGTTCGGGAGCCAGGGCTGGTACTACACCGTCGACGCCGGGGTCTCCT
>JAUVRN010000306.1 GCA_030597645.1 Candidatus Zixiibacteriota bacterium | reverse complement strand
GGGCGCGGAGGTAGAGCCGAAGACGGACTCAGGGTCGTACCACTTGGCATAGAGAATGCTGACAAGCACGAGCAGCATCAGCCCGCCACCCATGGCGGACAGAATGAAGAACATGGGAAGCCAGGGCGAGTACCAGAGAGGATGCAAGCGCTGCGGCGTCACCAGAAACATGGAACCGAGCGATGAGTGGTGCAGCGTAGACAGTGAAATCCCGACAATGACCACTCCGGTGGCGACCCGGTGGCGAACGCGGTCGATTCTGACGCTGTTCAACCTGGTCAGCAGGGTCGGGGCCAGTTCAATGGCCGTGATCGTAAAGTCAAGAAGCACGCACCAGAACACCTCGAAGAGCAACGAGTTGAAATTCCACATCAGAACCGGGTGCCAGAATCGAAGTGGCAGCCCGATATCGAACAGGAGTGCCAGAACGGAGCAACCGTAGCCCAGGAAGGCAATCAGAATGGCGGGCTTCATGAATGGCCGGAATCGCTTGAGGCCGAGCACATACACTAGGAAGCCCACGGTGAAGCCACTGGTCGACAGCGCGACACCTGCAATCATATTCAGAACCTTCCACAATCCCCAGGGTACGGCATCCGAGAGATGGGTAGTGGCACCGAGGCCGTAGTAGAGACGGAAGATCGCGGCGATGACGCCTGCCAGTGCCCCGATCCAGAGCACGTCTTTGACTACCCGCGTCCGGTCAGTCATCGTCGGCTGCCGTTTCGGTCAGTCATCGTCGGCTGCCTTTTCGGTCAGTCATCGTCGGCTGCCTCTTCGATCAGTCATCGTCGGCTGCCTTTTCGATCAGTCATCGTCGGCTGCCTTTTCTGCGTCTTGTGTCTCGTCCACTGCTGCGGCGCGCTCTGCCGCCAGCAGGTTCCTTCTGTTTACGATCCAGTTCAGCCCAACCAGACTGCAGGCGACTCCCAGTCCGAGGAAGGGCGTCTTGTGGATCAGCGGCTCCGTCAGCGAAGGAATCGGGGCCGTGGGCGACTCGGGCCAGCCCAAAGGGGTGAGGTCCACGTCGGAGATATAGAGGACGGATGTGCCACCAAACTCGTCCTCGCCCCACACATGATTGCAGTAGGTCCCAGGAGATTGCCCGATCCTTCGATGGGCCTCGGCCAGAAGCATGTCGCGTCCTCCGAACGTCAACGCCTGTTGGGGACACGCCTCCACACAGGCCGGTAGCTCACCGCCGGCGAGGCGGTCGGCGCACATGTCGCACTTCACCATGAACGGCTCGGTCGTGGCCCACTCATAGCGGGGCACGTGAAACGGGCAGGCGAGCATGCAGTATCGGCAGCCGATGCACTTGTCAGGGTCGTACACCACCGGGCCCTCGGGGGTTTTGGTAATGCCGCCCACCAGACACGCCGATACACAGCTCGGTTCGAGGCAGTGCATGCAGCTCTTGCGGGCAAATCGTCCTTCCGGCAGGGGAAGAACTGTGCTGAGACGGTTTGCAGACAGGCCGTCCCGCGTCGTGGCTCGGTCATGCTCTGCCTTCTGCGCATCCATGTGGTTCGTCTGCACGCAGGCCGCCACGCACTGCTCGCAGGCGGTGCACCGCGTCACATCGACCAGAATAGCGAACTTCATACTTTGGCTTCCTCCCCGTATAGCGCCTCGGCTACCTGTTCGCCCGCACCGGGCCGGAGTTGCCAGTGGATGGCCGAGATGCGGTCAAAGAAGAAGAGCACGATGTGTGCAAGCTTGGTAAACGGAACGAGCACGAAGAGCAGTTCTGCGCTGAGCAGATGCGTCAGCATCATCGCTTCCCAGGACACCGGATTGACGTGTGGATGGGAGGTGCAGTAGCCGCTGGCAAAGGGGATGAGCACCAGAACCAGCATGACGTAATCGCTCCGAGCGCTCATGATCCGGATGCGGGCCAATAGCGTCCGGAATCCCAGCAAGGCCAGGATGCAGGCGATCGTGAACAGAGTCAGAAAGTCCGCCCATCCGGGCCCGATCGCAGGCAAGCCCGTGCCCAGCCATCGATTCCAAAGGGCGATGTGATCGGCGAGGGTCAGAGGCACGATGATCACGCCGATGTGGAACACAAACGATATGACTGAAAAGAACTTTGTGCCGGGAATCAAGTGCCGAACCGGCACCAACCAGGTCAGTGCTTCGCTGAGAATGCTCCGCCACGGTGCATTGGTCAAACGCCTGCCCTTGCCGGCGGCCAGAGAGTAGATCTGGATCAAGACGAGCCGAGCCAGACCCATGATCATGATCAGAAAACAGAGGGCGAACAGCGGGCCGCGTGCGAATTGTAGCCATGCATCCATAGCGTGCCTCAGGTCCTCACGTGGTCTGTTCCATGTGCATAGCCCTAGACTTCGAGGAGCGCAGCTTCCCGATGTCGTTCCTGCGGAGTCTTGCCGCCCGGGATGTGGATCGCCTTCAGGATCAAGTCGTGTAGCCCGACGATGCGGCACGGTATCTCGTAGTACTCCACCAGCTCTCTCAGTTGTTTCTTACAGTTGGCGCACGGGGCCACGCAGATTTCCGCACCGGTGTCGCGCAGTTGTTCGGCTTTGACCTTGCCTGCCACGCTCATTCTGCACTCGTGCAATTCGTCTATGGACACCAGGCCGCCTCCGCCGCCGCAGCAGTAAGTTTCGCGACCGTTTGGGGTCATATCGACGAAGTCGGGACAGAACGACCGCAGGATTTCTCGCGGCTGGTCCACGATCCAGCCGGAGCGGGCAATGTTGCAGGGATCGTGGTACGTGATCCTCTCTGTTATGATGGTGGGATCAAGTTGGATCTTGCCCTCACGGATGCAGGTCAGCGTATACTCCATGAAGTTGGTCACCGGGTACTTCGTGCGCCCGCCAAAGACGGGCACGAAATCGTGGGCCGAGCGTGAAGCGTGACCGCACTCCCCGATCAGGATCGTCCTGCCCCGAAGGCGGTCCACCTCGGCCATGAGCTGCTTGATGATGCGTTCCAGGTGCCAGTCACTGTAGAATAGACCGTAATTGATGCCGTCGTAATTGCAGGTGCCGATGGTCCACCGGTCCCAGTCCCCCGCCGCGAAAAGGACGGCTGCGTTTCCCATGAGCGTATCGGGCTCCAGCAGGTAGTCGCTGACGGCGCAGAAGAAGACGTAGTCGCGATCCGTGTGGTCCACCGGGAACTTGAGCGTAACACCAAGTTGCTCCTCCAATTCCTCGGACAGGAAACTGAGTGTGTCGAGCAACGCCACCTTGGGCACTTTGGAGGTGTTGTGTGTATCCCCCTCGAGTTGTTCGCGTACACTCACCTGCAGGGCCTTCGGGACGATGCCGATCAGGCTCAGCACATAGCGCCCCAGCCGCGTGATCAAGCCGTGGTCGATGCCCAGCGGGCACTCGCGTGTGCAGCGTCGGCAGATCGTACAGCGGTAGAAACAGTCAAGCATCTCGTCGATGACCGCGTCGGTGAGTTCGAAGCCATCGGTGATGCGGGACTTGAGCCAGCCGCCGATGGTGAAATAGCGCCTGTAGACATCGAGCAGCAGGTTGGTCCGGTGACAGGGGATGTCCCTTGGGTCTCCGGTGGCGAGGAAGATCGGGCAGGCCACCGCACAGCGGTTACACTTGACACTTGACGTGCAATACGCGTCCAGCAGCGGTTTGTAATCCGTGTACTTGAGGACGGCCTCGAAAGCCTGCAG
>JAUVRN010000005.1 GCA_030597645.1 Candidatus Zixiibacteriota bacterium | reverse complement strand
CGTCAACCTGATCTTCTCGGTGGTGGCCGTCTCTCTAAACAGCACGATTCCATCCTTCTCGGCATCACCACTGCCGCCCGGAGCGAGCTTCGTCGACAACGGCAACGGCTCGGGCGCGTTCCACTGGACGCCCGACTTCACCCAGGGCGGTTCGTACAACGTCACCTTCCGTGCCACAGACGGCCTGGCCGTCGACAGCGAGATCGTCACGATCTCCGTAGGTGAGGCGGGCAATCACGCACCGGTCCTGGCGACGATCGGTTCGCAGACCGTCGCCGAAGGGTTCCAACTCACCTTTGCCCTGTCGGCCACAGATGACGACGGCACGATCCCTGCACTGCTCACCTCCGTGCTGCCGACCGGCGCCTCCTTCACCGACAACGGCAACGGCACGGGCGTATTCGACTGGACACCGCTGTTCACCCAGGCCGCGCTGTACAGCGTCACCTTCCGCGCGTCCGACGGCGTGCTGACCGATTCGGAGATCGTCCTGATCACCGTGCAGGAAGCGGGCAACCAGAATCCGGTTCTGGCCGCGATCGGTCCGCAGACGACCACGGAGAACGTGCCGCTATCCTTCGGCATGACGGCCGCGGATCCGGACAGCACGGTACCCGCGTTCCTGGTGGTCGGGCTGCCCACAGGCGCCGTGTTCACCGACAGCGGTAACGGTCGGGCCGGATTCGAGTGGACGCCCAATTTCATTCAGAGCGGCATCTACAACGTGTCCTTCGTCGCCCACGACGGGCTCCTGTCCGACACGGAAGTGGTTAGCGTCACCGTGCTCGAAGCGGGCAATCAATCACCGGTTCTGGCCGCCATCGGTCCGCAGAGCATAGCCGAAGACGCCCATCTCAACTTTGTGGTGACGGCTACCGACCCGGACAGCACGCAGCCGCTGCTGTCTGCCGTGCCGCTGCCCACCGGCGCCACCTTCACGGACAACGGCGACGGCACCGGTGTCTTCGACTGGATACCGACGTTCGCCCAGGACGGCGTCTATCCGATCACGTTCTACGCCTCCGACGGTGTGCTCCTCGACAGCGAGATCGTCTCCGTCACCGTGTTCGAGAGCAATACGGCACCGACGCTGACTCCGATCGGCGCCAAGAACACAGCCGAGCTCTTCAACCTGAACTTCGGTCTCAGCGCTATCGACAGCGAAGGGGACTCGCTGGCCTTTACCACGTCGCCTCTGCCGACCGGCGCGACGCTGCTGGACAACGGCGACAACACGGCCGTATTCGACTGGACGCCCGACTCTACGCAGGAAGGCACGTACGCCATCACATTCTACGTGACCGACCCGCCGGGTGAGTCGGACTCCGAACAGGTGATCTTCACGGTCACCCGCACCAACATCGCCCCGTCTCTGGCCACCATCGGCGACAAGATTATCTCCGAAAATGCCAATCTCGGATTTGGCGTCACCGCGATCGATTTTGACGGCGACCCGTTGACGGTGACCACGTCGAGTCTGCCGCCGGGCGCCAATTTCACACCGAGCGGCCCCGGCTCGGGCATCTTCGACTGGACGCCCGACTTTACGCAGAGCGGCTTCTACTCGGTGACGTTCCGCGCTATGGACACCACCGGTGCCGTCGATTCGGAAGTCATTCTGATCACGGTGATCGATATCGACCGCGCCCCGGTTCTGGTGACCGTCGGCGCCAAGGGCATCACCGAGGGTGACACGCTTATCTTCCCGGTGGCGGCCACGGACCCGGACGGCCAGGCGGTGACCTTGTCCGTATCGGGTGCACCCGCCGGCGCCACGTTCGTCGACTCGGGTAACGGCACGGGCATCTTCACCTGGACGCCGACCTTCACGGAGAGCGGGTTCTACTTCCCGGTGTTTATCGCCTCGGCCGATACGCTGTCCGACTCGGAGATTGTGCAGATCACGGTGACCGAGGCCGGCAACCAGCCCCCGACGCTGACACCGATCGGCCCACGGACGGTCATGGAGGGCACGCAACTGCTGTTTGGTGTCACCGCCACCGATCCGGAGTCGGTCCCGGTCCTGAGCGCGGAGAACCTGCCTGCCGGTGCCGTGTTCTTCGATTCCGGCAACGGCAGCGCCAGCCTCACCTGGACACCCGACTTCTTCACCGCGGGCGACTACCAGGTACGTTTCATCGCCACCGATGGTCTGACCGCCGACAGCGAACTGGTGGACATCACGGTGACGAATACGAACCAGCCGCCCATTCTCACCGCCATCGGACCGCAGACGGCCAACGAGGGCGACACGATTTCGTTCGTCGTCTCCGCGATCGATCCCGACAGCACGATACCGGTGCTGCTCACCGACAGCCTGCCCGCCGGCGCCGTGCTCGTCGATTCGGGCAACGGGTCGGGCATCTTCACCTGGCCGGTGGGCTTCACACAGTCAGGCGGATATACGATCGCCTTCATAGCCTCGGATGGTGTGGCTGCGGACAGCGAACTCGTGGCGTTCACCATCAACGAGACGGGCAACCAGCCGCCCGCGTGGACGCCGGTCGCAGACACGGTGATCTCCGAGGGTCAGGTGCTGAGCCTGGTGCTCGTGGCGGACGATCCGGACGGACCGACCCTGACACTCAGCAGCGACTCGTTGCCGACCAACGCGACCTTTGCCGACTCCACAGGCGGTGTGGGCTACTTCGACTTCGCGCCCACCTTCGTGCAGGCGGGCATCTATACCTTCACGTTCTATGCCACCGACGGCATCCTGGCGGATACCCTCAGCTTCCAGGTGGCCGTCGGCGAAGCCGGCGATCAGCCGCCGGTATTCGACAGCGCTTCGGCGAACGCCGAGCCGGTGGTCAACGAGGGCGACACGCTGATGCTGCGCATCTCGGCCGTCGATCCCGAATCGACGGCGGTGACGCTGTCGGCCACCGGCCTGCCGCCCAACGCGTCCTTCGTCGATTCGGCGAACGGGGCCGGTCTGCTCACGTTCCTGCCCAATTTCCTGCAGGCCGGCGAGTACAACATCACGCTGCTTGCCACCGACCAGGGCATACCGCCGCTCACGCAGCTATTGCCCTTGACCGTCACCGTGGTCGACGTCAACCAGCCGCCGGTCATCGACTCGATCGGCCCCAGGACCGCGGTCATCGAGCAGCCACTGGCCTTTGACGTGTCCGCCCGGGATACCACGGCGGGTGTGGGCAACCAGTTGTTCCTGACGACCACCGCGCTGCCGACGGGCGCCACCTTTATCGACAGCGGCAACGGCACCGGTCGCTTCGAGTGGACGCCCACGGATACGCAGGTGGGAGACTACCCGATCACCTTTACCGTGACGGACAACGGCACGCCGGCGCTGAACGCGCAGGAGACCGTGCTGGTGACCGTGGTGACCACCAACCGCGCACCCATCCTCGCCCCGATCGGAGCGAAGTTCGTGCTGGAGGGCGATACGCTGCAGTTCCTGATCACCGCCGTCGATCCGGACAGCACGATCCCGTCCTTCGAGGTCGTCAACGCGCCTCCGTCGGCCGTCGTCAACGACCTGGGCAATGGCTCCGCCCTCTTCACATACGTTCCGGCCTTCGTCGAGGCGGGCATCCGTTCCATCGAGTTCAGGGCCACAGACGGCCTGCTGTACGACAAGGAAGTGGTGCTGGTGCAGATCGGCGAGGCCGGCAATCAGCCTCCGACCATGATCGTGCAGGGCCCGGCCAGTGTGTCCGAGCTGGATACCCTGATCGCGACGATCCGGGCCAACGATCCGGACAGCACAGCCAATCCGATCGAGCTATTGTCGCCGTTGCCGGAGAACGCCAGTTTCGTCGACCAGGGCGACGGCACGGCCACGTTCGAGTTCGCCCCCTGGTTCACGCAGGAGGGTGGCTACTCGCTCGACTTCGCCACCGATGACGGCGAGTTCGTCGACACGATCAACTACTCGTTTACCGTCACCGACATCGGCAATCAGTCGCCGTTCCTCCACGCGTTCGGCAATCCGGCCCTGCCGATACCCGACATGATGTTCCGCGAAGAATTGCGCGACAGCCTATTCGTGGGGGCTTCCGACTTCGACTCGACGGTGGCGGTCCTGACGGTCCGGCCGGCCACCCTGCCTGCCGGCGCCACGTTCATCGACTTCGGCAACGGCTCGGGCCGACTCTCCTGGAAGCCGACGTTCGACGACGCCGGCATCTATCAGGTGACGTTCGTCGCGACCGACGCGGCCGACGCGTCGCTGTTCGACACGCAGCTGGTGACGCTGATCGTTGACAATTTCTTCCCGGCGCCCGTGTGGAATCCGACGATTCCCAAGTCCTACACGGTGGCCGAGGGCACCACGCTCGATCTGACGCTGGACGCGATTCCGATCGACACGATTCCGAGATTCCGAGCCGACTATCTACCCCCGAACGCGCTGTTCATCGACAATCAGGATGGGACGGCCCGCCTGCTCTTCTCGCCGAGTTTCTTCCAGGCGGGTCAGGATTCGGCCGTGCTCTTTGCCGTTCATCCCGAGGACAGCACGATCGAGACGCCGCTCAAGCTGACGTTCCTGATCCCCAACACGACGCAGCCGCCGATCTGGCAGCCGCGCAACGACACGTCGATCACAGAGAACAGCTTCCTGCGGATCTTCCTGGTGGCCGACGATCCGGATGGCACCGTACCGCTGCTGCGGGCCGAGAACCTGCCGTTCGGCGCGCAGTTCGACGTGCCGCTGACGGGCAGCGGGTCTGCCACGGGTCGCCTGCAGTGGACGCCGGACTTCAGCCAGCAGGGCGCCTACACGATCGACTTCATCGCCTCGGACGGCACCGGCGAAGATACACTGAGCCTTACGATCACGGTCCTCGAGGCCGGTAACCAGCCGCCGGTGTTCACGATCCTGCCGACGGATCAGGCGCTCATCATACCGGAGACCCTGACGGTGGTCGTGGCCGCCATCGATCCCGATTCGACCACGCCCAGCCTGCGCGCGGAGAACCTGCCGGCCAACGCGACGTTCACCGACCTGGGCAACGGTTCGGGCACGTTCTTCTTCGCGCCGGACATCACGCAGGAGGACTCGATCTACGATGTGCGGTACATCGCCGAGGATGCGGGTGGACTGGCCGACACGGTGTACGCTACGTACTTCGTCTACAACTTCATCCGGGGCGACGCCAATGGGGATGGCGCCATCAGCTCCGCCGACATAGTCTTCCTGACCAATTTCGTCTTCAAGGCGGGGCCGCCGCCGCAGCCCATGGCGGCGGGCGACGTGAACAAGGATGGTCAGGGCAACTCGGCCGACGTGATCTACCTGATCAACTTCGTCTTCAAGGGTGGACCGCCTCCGCCCATGGCCTCGGAACGGGATGACGGGTGGCCCGGAGATCCGGCGACGGATCCCACGGCCTTGGCGGGCGCACAGTAGAAGCCAATTTTGAAGCCAGTTCCATATGGTTTCCAAAGGCGGAGGCGGGGCACCCGGGCGGTAGCAAGACAGAATCGAACGGGGAATCCGGCAGGGAATAGCCTGCCGGTTTCTCCGTCTTATTGATATGCAGATTAGGGATGGGATGGGTCGTCGGGATCCAACACAAAGCGGTTGAAGCAGATCCGATCGAAGAGTATATTGGGTCCAGACCTCCGCATCCCCGCACACAGGCTATTTGGTAGGGAACTAGCGCCGGCACGATTTACAGATCGCGGTCGGACCGATCCTCCCCACGCGGACGACCCGGCGAAAGCTCGGCTCGGCGCCCGTCCGGAGACCAAGAGTACAGGAAAGAAACGGGAGATTCGAACATGAAGCGCACTTGGGTAGCTGTCGTACTGGTCCTGATCGTCGCATCCGTAGTGCAGGCCCGCGTCTACGACGGCCTGGACGCCCTGCCACGCAGCGGCGTCGTTCCGGGAGTCGTTATTGTCAAAGTCAAGCCGGGCATAGAGCCCCGGCCCATGCGTGCCGCATCCGACGGCATTGCCACAGGCCTGCCGGTGCTCGACCAAGTCGCGGCCGACATGCGCGCACAGAGCTTCGACGCCGTGTTCGTCGGGGAACGGCCGCCGGCCGTCGGTTCGGGACTGGCCGATCTGACGCGTTTCTACCGTCTCGAATTCGATGTCGTACGCGATCCGGCGCAGGTGGCCGAGGCTATTGCCGCGGATCCGGGCGTCGAGTTGGCCGAAGTGGTCACCTGGCACGCGATCGATCAGTTCATACCCAACGATCCTTTCTTCGACGATCAGTGGCACCACCGTGAAGGGACTCAGGTCACGCAGGACAACGACATCGATTCACCGGAGGCGTGGGAGATCAACACCGGCGATCCGGACGTGGTTATCGCCATCTTCGACACCGGTGTGCTCTGGTTTCACCCCGACCTGCGTCCTCAGATCTGGGTGAATCCGGGTGAAGATCTGGACGGCGACGGTGTGGTCATGGATCCCGACGACATGAACGGGATCGACGACGATGGCAACGGTTACATCGACGATCTCAACGGCTGGGACTTCGTGGCATCGGCCAGCAATTGTGCCTCGACGCAGGGCGAAGACTGTACGGTAGAAGACGACGACCCCAGGGACTTCGGCGGGCGCGGCGCGCACGTGTCCGGCATCACCGCTTCGGCCACCCACAACGGTGCGTACGGCGCCGGCGTGGCCGGTGGACAGTATCCGCTGCAGCGCGGCTGCCTGATCATGCCGTGTCGAACAGGCTACCACGGTAGCGACGGGATAGGGTATTCGCGCATGGACTACGTCGGCAACGCCGTCAATTACGCGTTCAACAACGGCGCGCTCGTGGGGAACCTGTCGGCGACCTCGAGTGAGAGCAGCGTGCTCTCCTCGGCCCTGCTCAACGCCTTTGCCGGCGGATTCATCTTTACCAAGTCGGCGGGTAACGACAACCAGAGCACTCCCGATGCCTTCGACGATTTCATGTCCACGGTCGCTGTGGCGGCCACCACGCAGAACGACACAAAGGCGAGCTTTTCTGACTGGGGCCCCTGGGTCGATATCTCCGCGCCGGGGGTCGCGATCTGGGCTCCGTATGGCGGGGGCGGACAGGTCGGCTGGGCGGCACTTTCCGGTACGTCCATGGCCGCGCCGGTGGTGGCCGGCTGCGCGGCACTGATCTATGCCAACAACCCGTCCTTCTCCAAGGCGCAGGTAGAGTCGCCGCTGTATGTCACCTCCGATTCGATCCATCACCTGAGTCCGGGCTTCGAGTTCTTCCTCGGCTCGGGTCGGGTCAATATCGGAAATGCCTTGCAGACCCTGCCGTCCGCCAAGTTCGGAGCGGACATCGTCGTGCCACCCGCGTCCGGCACTCGTGCCCCCGTGGCCGGTACGGCCAGTCTGGCACCGGACGCTCCGCTGATCGGCCACACGCCGCTGACCATTCAGTTTACCGACCAGACCCCGGGCACGCCCACGGGCTGGTCCTGGGATTTCGGT
Source organism: Candidatus Zixiibacteriota bacterium (assembly GCA_030597645.1). Classification (GTDB taxonomy): domain Bacteria; phylum Zixibacteria; class MSB-5A5; order JAUVRN01; family JAUVRN01; genus JAUVRN01. Next base: position 11,769 of record JAUVRN010000005.1, on the reverse strand, counting down.
GACGGCGGCGGTTCCACCGACCAGAGCCCGGAGCACACCTACAACACCCCGGGCATTTATGACGTGCGCCTGGATGCCACCCACGCCGCCGGCGAAGGCCGCAAGCGGCACCAGAGCGCCGTCGTGATTCAGGCGGACACCACGCTCTTCGTCAACGGCAAGAACTGTCCGGGCCCGGGCAAGCGAGTTACGGTCGAGATCCACCTCACCAACGCGCTGGAGCTGCACTCGCTCGAGCTGCCCCTCAAGTACCAGGGGCCTGCGGATCTGGTGCTGCTCGACACCAGCCTGGCCGAGATCTTCGCCGATTCACGGGTGGAGTACTTTGAAGTGCTGGACAAGCCGTTCTCCAGCAGCAACAACAAATTCGCCGTGTTCCGGATGACCGCCGACAACGGTGGTGGCAGCCCACCGCTGCCGCCCGGCTCGGGCCTGCTGATGACGCTGAACTTCGAGATGGAGGATCCCATCCCGGGCGATACGTTGAGTACCATCGACACCTTCACCGTGCTCAACTTCAGCTACCACGCCACGACGAAAAACGACATCGAGTATAGGCCGGAGTGGTCCGTGGGCGGCGTCGACATGCTCTCGTACTGCCGCGGGGACTTTGATCTCAACGGCGCGGTGAATTCATCGGACATCATTCAAATGGTCGCACACGTGTTCAAGGGCGGACCGGCATCCCCGGATCCGTGGACCATGGACGTCGATCTGTCGGGCGACGTGACCTCGGCGGACATCATTTTCCTGGTGAACTACGTGTTCAAGGGTGGCTCGCCTCCTCCGTAGGCACGGTCACCGGGGAGGAGTGTAGTATTGAGCAAACGATCGCTGCTCGTATTGGGTGTCGCGATGGGGATCCTGGCCTGGGCCGGTGCGGTTCAGGCCGTGGTCTATGACGACGGTGTCGTGCCGCAGCCGTTTCCGCTGCCCGGTGTGCTGATCGTCAAGTACCATATGCCGATGGACGTGCGGGGTGCGAGCGCCGCAGCCACGACCCCGGATGGCCACATCGGCGTGGAGTCCATCGACCGCATTCACGATGCCCACGGTGTGCACAGTGTCACGCGCATGTTTCCGCGTGCCGCCAACCCACGCTACGCCCTGCGCCGGCTGCGGGACTTCGACCGATTCGCACGTATCAAGTTCCCGGGTGACGCCGACGTCAAGTCGCTGCGCATCGAACTCCAGGCCGATCCGCTGGTCGAGTGGGTCGATCAGGAGTGGATCTTCCCCGTCGATGCCGTCCCCAACGATCCGTCCTTTGGATCGCAGTGGACCTATTCCGATGCGTCGGACAACGACATCGACGGCGTGGAGGCCTGGGAAATCGAGACGGGGGACACGTTGATCATCCTCGGGGCCACCGACACGGGCGTGAACTACGAGCATCCGGATCTGGCTGGACCGTCGCCGTACACGGGCGGCAACATCTATATCAACTGGACCGAGTACAACGGTACGCCCAACGTCGACGACGACGGCAACGGCTTCGTCGATGACATTCACGGCTGGGACTTCGTCGACGTCGGATCGGTCTGGGCGGGTGAAGACGGCTCGCTCCCGGACAACGATCCCATGGACTTCAACGGGCACGGTACGCACATCTCCGGTATCATGGCGGCCATGACCAACAACAATATGGGCGTGGCCGGTACGGCGGGCGGCTGGTACGGCGCGCAGCAGGGCTGCAAGATCCTGCCGCTGCGCATGGGTTACTCGGCCGACCTCAATGGCGTGGAGCGCGGCTTTGTCAGCATGGCCGCCGCCGCGCAGTGCTTCGACTACGGTGTCATGATGGGCGTGCACGTGTTCAACTGCTCCTGGGGTAACTCGGGCAGTTCCGGCTTTGGAGCCGCCGTGAGCAACGCCCTGACCAACGGCGTATCGATCGTGACGTCCGCCGGCAACAGCAACGCCAACTCGAGCGGTTACCTCGAGAACACGTTCGGCGTGATCAACGTCGCCTCCACGACCTCTGCCGACCGCAAATCGAGTTTTTCCAGCTTCGGACGGGCCGTGGAGATATCGGCGCCCGGCTCGGCCATCCTCCGTACCTACTCGCCGCACACCATCTGGACGTATGCGACGCTGTCCGGTACCTCCATGGCATCACCGACGGTGGCCGGCGCGATCGGACTGGTACGTTCCTACAATCCGGAGTTGGAAAAGGAGCGGGTCGACTCCATCATCATCGCCACCGCCGACGACATCGATGCGCTCAATCCGAATTACATCGGCCTGCTGGGCTCCGGGCGCCTCAACGCCCAAAAGGCCCTGGAAGCCACGCCGTTCGCCTTTTTCGCTGCCGACGTGGTATTCGGGCAGGTACCCCTGGCCGTGCAGTTTGCGGACCACTCGTACATGAATCCCACGTCGTGGTCGTGGGATCTGGGCAACGGCGAGACACCCACCGATCCGAATCCGGCGACGGTATACACCGCGGCCGATACGTACACGGTGAGTCTCACGACGCAGAGCGATGTGGGCACGAAGACGACCACGATGGTCGGCCTGGTTGTGGCCCTCGCGGACACCGTGGGGGGACAGGCCACGGAGGCCATCGTCAACCACTCCGGTACGGTCGACTTCGTCGTGGTGCTTACGGTACCCGTCGATTCGCTTTTCATTCCCTTCGAGGCTGCCGGAACACAGGACATCGCGCTGGACACGGTTACTCTGGATGGGCTCGGTGCGGGCGCGTTTACGCAGGTGGAGTTGGAAAACTTCCTTGCCGGCACGGGCAAGGGTGTCATGCGATTTCGGTCGGACACCGGTGCAGTGACGCTCGGTTCGCTCCCGCTCGCCACGTTTGGCTACAGTGTCGGACAGGGTTCACCCGGAGACTCGATCGGCATCGGGATCAGCACGACGTTTCCGACCGACAGCTTTATCGTCTTCTCACCGTACGGGTCGTATCAGCCACTCGTGCTGCCGACGGTCGCACGCGTGGCCGCGTATCCCAGAGGAGACGTGGACCTGTCGGGGTTTCTTACCTCGACGGACGTCATTCAGATGGTGGGTTTCGTGTTCCGGAGCGAGACGCTGCCCGAGCCGGATCTGGCCAACGTCGACGGCGACAGCGATTCCGACACCGCGGACATCATCTATATGGTCAACCACTTGTTCAAGGGAGGGCCACCCCCAATCGGTTGACAGGCAACATGTTATGAAAATACCGGTTGACATGTTTGCACCGGTTCGTGTATTTACCCCAACTGGATGGAGTGTTCGGGAGGGGCTGATGGTGGCTTCTCTCTGGCCGCCATCTCATGGAAGAGGAAGCATAGAGTTTCGTTTCCCGCGCCTGAAGACAAAGTACGCATGGCCGTCACGCGCGGAGTGCGTCAAACACTTTTGAGGGGAGGAGTTGCGTATGCGACTTGGTAAAGGGTTTGTCCTTTTTGTTCTGTTGACGGTCATGGTGTCCGCCGGTGTGGCGAACGCGCAGACCACCGACGAGATCTGGTTTAACCCCATGGATATCACGATTGATCCCGCGCCGGCCAGCGACACCACGTGGTCGTGGGCAGTGATGGCCAAGTGGGATTCTACGCTGGGCGCTATCGCCATACCGCTCTTCTATCCGGGTATTCCGGAGCTCGATCTCGATACGCTCGTGACGACGCCCCCGGACATCAAGGGCATCACGTACGGCCCGGCTGGCGGCAGTCCGACGCCGTGGACGCTTCGCACATCGTTGCCTAACCTCACCGCCAACAGCCTCCTCGCCGGGTTCATCACGTTTGCAGCAGCGCCTCCGAGTGCGGCCGATACACTCCTGTATCTGCACTGGAAGCTCCTGGGGGGCGCGGCCAATAACAGTACGCTTGTGGATACAGGCCTGGTCGGCACCAGTCGCCTGACGATGACCACCACGGGTGCCGTGGACTACACGCCGAACTGGGTCAGGGGATCGGTGACGGTGGGTCCCACCGCCGTCGGCGACAACGGCGCGCTGCCGCTGGAATACGGTCTGGATCAGAACTTCCCGAATCCGTTCAACGCGCAGACCATGATCAACTTCAGCATGCATGCTCAGGAGCACGTCGTGCTCAAGGTCTACAACGTGCTGGGCCAGGAAGTGGTGACGCTGCTCGATCAGCAGATGGACGCGGCGAAGCACGAAATCCTCTGGGAAGGCAACAACAACCAGGGTACCGTGGTGGCCTCGGGAACGTATTTCTACAGCCTGAAGATCGGCGATTCGTTCGAGGAAACCCGTCAGATGACGCTGCTCAAGTAACGCATAGCCTGGAGCTTTACATAGGGCCGCTTCCCGACGGAAGTGGCCTTTTTTCTTGGTGTTAGCTCGAAAAATCGGTAAATAAAACCCGGGCGTGTTCGATCTCTAAGGATGGAGCCGAGGGGGTAGGGAATTCGGATGTGCAGAACATTTCCAGGAGGGAAACCATGCGCCTGTTTGTGACCGTTCTACTGCTGGTGGCTTTTGCCGCGCCGGCGTTTGCCCAGGACCCGGGAGTGCCGGACACGGTTCGTCTGGCTTCTGTGGGCTTTGATCCATCCAACCAGGCCATCGTTCCGGTGACTCTGGTGAATGACGTACCGATGTCGGGGATCCAGATCCCGCTGCAATTCTCCAACGACCTGCTCGTTCTCGATTCGGTAGTTTTCGGAGCCCGGACCAGCGGATTTACAGGTGCTGACATCGTGCGCTTTGACCAGAACCTGGGTGGTTCCAACCAGACCGTGATGCTGGCCATCGTGCCGCTGCAGACCGGTACCATCGCGGTGGGCTCGGACGCGATCGCGACCCTGTATCTCAGCCGCAATATGATTTCGGGTGCCGATACGGCATTCATCGGCGTCACCTCTCTGATGCCGGCCGGTGGCCTGCTCGGTGGCGACACGGCCAGCCAGACCAACGGCTACGTGCCGGTCTTCCAGGGCAGCGCCGTCTACGTCCCCACGGCCATTTTCGATCACGGGACGCAACTGCCCGGGAACTTCGAGCTCTCGCACAACTTCCCGAATCCGTTCAACCCCTCCACGGCCCTGTCGGTGGCCCTGCCCGAGCCCCGGCACGTGGTACTGGACATTTACAACCTTCTGGGTCAGCGCGTCCGGCGTCTGTACGACGGCCCGGCGCCGGCCGGTTACCTGGACCTGATGTGGGACGGCCGCGACGGTTCCGGGCGCACAGTCGGTTCGGGCGTCTACTTTTCCAAGGTGGAGGCGGGGGACTTCCGGCAGGTTCGGCAAATGGTCCTTCTCAAGTAACCGAACCCCTTGCCTGAAAAGCACTAAGCCTCGCTGTTGCGGGGCTTTTTTGTGCTCTATAACGGCTACATTTCGCTTGCTTGGCCAGTTTTGGGGCGTCTATATTGATTCTTTCGCTTAATCCGCCTTGGGGGTGTCCCCGAAGGTCCCGGGGCGAAGTGTGCAAAGGACTTAAGGCCAACGTCGACGAAGTTGGGAGACTGGCGAGATATGATGATGGGGCGATTGAGGATTGGGCTCGGGATAGGGGTCGCGGCGGCCGCCCTCGCACTGGTGTGGGCCCCCACGGCTGGGGCTCAGATCATTGGCGGGGAATACGTGTTTCACCTGGCGGGCACAGACCCACAGGTGGACACCAATAGGGTCTCCGAGTGGAACTTCGGAGACGTGGTGAAGGGTCGGACCAACGTCAGCGATCTTTCCGTGTCGCTGATCAACTACAACGTCTTTGCCTCCGAACCCGATACCACCAAGGTGACGTTCGTATTTGAAGACGCTGCGGCGACACTCATATTCAACACGCAAATAAACGTCGAATTCTCCGGAGACACCGTCAAGCTTGACTTGACGGTCGATCCAGGGGGTACGATTCCCGGTGTGCTTTACGCCTATAAGCCTTCGAGCGCTCCGTTCAGTGTCTCGTTTCGCCCGACCCAGCGAAAGATCTACGAAGATACCCTGACGTTCATCTTTACCTATCCCATTCTTGACACCCTTCGATTCGTCGTGGACGGCCGCGGCATCGGCTTCCTCAAGCTGATCGATCCCAACGGTACGCCGCAGGACTCGTTGATCACCTTGACCTCCAACCAGCTTCAGGACACGCGCGTGGGCGACAGCCTGCCGGGATCCGGTTATCCGGTGACGATCATCAACACGTCTGCTACACAGCTAGGCAAGATCGAGGATGTCATCACGGACGTTCCCGGCATCTTTCACATCGTCAACCGGCAGTTGGAGATTCAACCCGGCGAGACCGGTATCCTGTCGGTACAGTTCACACCACGCGATCTGGGCGGTAGCGTGGGGCAGGCCCAGATTATCTCGGATGATTTCGCGGTCGATACGGCCCTCATCAACACGTTGGCCAACGGCATTCTGTCGCTCGACTACTTTACCATGGACGATACCCTCGACGGTCAGGGCAATACGATCCACACCGTCATCGATGAATTCCTCATCGATACCATCATTGCGGGGGACACTCTCGATTCGCTGATCTGGATTCAGAATCGCCTTAATCAGAACGTCGAGACGGAGCTGGTCATGCATTGCGGCCGTCACGGTCTCAAGCTGCTCTCTCAATTCGGCGCGGATCTCAGCGAACGTGACACGCTGACGGCCGTGGACGACACCTTACGTTATCGCGATTCTCTCTATAACGTCGGCGATACCATTCTCGTCGGGTGCGATACCATTCCGGTCGATACGGTCACGTTTGTGCCCATCGTCCTGGCACGTACGCTCCCGCTCAACGACTCGATGCCCGTATGGGTGCGCTTCAATTCAGAGATGCGCGGCACCATGCGCGATTCGATCGAGACCATATACACGCCCTTTATCGGCGAGGAGACCAGGGTTACAGGATTGTTCTCCCTCGAGGGTACCGCGATTGGGGCCGGTTTCGGGTGGGACCAGGACGTGCTCGACTTTGGACCGCTGACGCCGGGGCTTGCGCTCCGGGATTCGGTGCGGCTTGCGGGTGACTCCACACTGCCCGGTCAGTTGCCGGTTCTGGTGACCATCGACACCCCGGGCCTCGATCCGGTGTACACATTGTTGACCGAGGCGTCGTTCTCGTATCTGCCCAATACCGAGTTCTATGCGGTGTTCGAGTACGCCGCGGTGGATGCCCTCGAGCACACCGACACGCTACGCGTTACCTCCAACGACCCGAACAATCCCGGCTTTGATCTGATTCTCACCGGGGGCACGCAGGCGCCCGTGATCGTGCCGTCGGACAGCACGATCGACTTTGGCGACGTGGTCGTATCGGACAGCGCCACGGATACGCTCTGGTTTCGCAACATCGGGCTGGTGAACCTGATCGTGTCCAGTATCACCGTGTCGCAGACCACGGTACTCACGCCGACTCCGACCAACATGGTGATCGTGCCCGGAGACTCCCAGGCTGTGTTCATCCAGTTCGTGCCCCTGGCCGCGACATCGTACGACGATACGCTGGTCATCACGTCGGACGATCCAAAGAGCCCGAGTACCCGCATACCGATTTTCGCGGGCGGCTCCGACCCGGTATACTCGGCCGACAGTGCGCTGGTCTTCGGGGCCACCACGCTGAATTCCGGTGCCCTGCTCGACTCTATCGGTATTACCAACAATGGTACGCGGGGCGATCTCATCGCCCACATATGGGTGGATTCCGGAGCCTTTTTCGATCTGCCAGATCCGACGGATTCGCTCATCCACGTCGCCGCGGGGACCACGTTCTGGGTGACCGTGAGATTCCGCCAGTCGGATACCGCGGTCGTGTACGACGCACTCGTGCTCGCCACCAATGATCCGGCCACAGACACCGCCTACATCACCCTCTCGGGTGGCGGCTTCTTCAAGCAGCTCTCCTGGCTGTCCGGACCACTGGCCGATACGACCCTCTATGACTACGGAAAGGTGTCGGTGGAAGTAGCCGAGACCCTGACTTCCGTCATGACCAACCTCGGCAACGACACTCTTTCGGTGTCGTCCATTACGCTATTTGACGGGTCGCAGGGATTCTCACGTATTACGCCGGGCGTAACCCGGCTTCTGCAGAGCGAGCAGTTCGACGTCTCCGTCCAGTTCGTTCCCACGCTGGCCGGTACGTTCTTCGACACCATGCTCATTATCACGGACGATACTACGGGCAACAACGATTCGATCATCGTGCCGCTGCAGGCGCAGGCCTATGTACCCGGCCTCCAGCTTCTCTCCTCGTCGCTGGTATTCGACACGACGGAGATCGGTACGACGGTCTTCGATTCGATCGGCCTCTTCAACCCGGGCGAAGACCCCGTCGCCGTAGACGAGGTGACACTGGCCATAGGCATGCGGTTCAACGTAGCCGGCTCCCCCGGCTCCGTGGCCCCGGACGACACGGGCCTCATCCTCATCACGTTCAATCCGATCGATACGATCGTCTACTATGACACGCTGACCGTGACTACGGTCGATTCGATCAGGTTCAATCCGCTCGATACGATCGTCTACCTTGACACGCTGGTCGTGACTCTCGAGGGCACCGGGGCCGGAGGCCGGTATGCCGACGATGTGGACGAGTTGCTCTATGCACCCACAGACGTGTTTGCTACGTCCCAGGAGTCCTTCCAGGTATTCAACAACGGCAATCGCCCGCTCCAGATCACGAGCATCACGACACAGAGCGGAACGCCCACGTTCCAGCGCCTGTCACCGGCCAGCATCGTGCTCGGCGCCGGCCAGCAGGCCACCATCACCATCGGGTTCACGCCGATCTCCTCGGGCGCGTTCGCAGACACCCTGCTGGTCGTCACGACGGACCTGTCCAACGACACGGTGCGCGTTCCGATGTTCGGCGAGACCGACGATCCGGACATCAGCTTCTTCACGCCCAACCGACTGCTGAAGGATCCGAATCCCGAGCTTGCCATGGGCGGTGTCGCAGTGGGTGGCACCGAGGCCATCAACGTGGCGGTCTACAACGCCGGACTGGGTACCCTGGTGATTGACAGTGCCCGGTTGCTCCTCGCCGGAACGCCGTACATCCTCAGCGCCGGCCAGTGGACCAACCAGCACATAGCCGCAGGGGACTCAATCTACCCGTTCATCGGTTACAAGCCGGTGGAGAAGAGTTTCGACACCAACTGGGTGCGCGTATTCTCCAATGACCCCGATGAGCCCACGATGATACTCAAAGTCACCGCCCACGGAGTCGACGGCGAACTCAAGCTGCTGCCCCCGGATTCGTCGGTGGACATGGGGACCATCAAGGTCAGTTCGGTCGATACGTCCGTGACGATCAGCATTCAGACCACGTCCGGTCTCGGCAACGGCCGCACGCGCCTGACCATGGCCGACTATGTGCCCGGGCCCGGCATGGCCGACTACACCGTGGAGCAGGCCATTCACACGATCACGGGCGCCAAAGACTGGCAGCCCTGGGATCCGAACATTCTGCCCACGCTGGGCCCCGACAGCATCATCAGCTACCGGTGGATCTATCAGCCAACGGATACCGGCTCGGACCACAGCGTGTTCCGGGTGATCGGTCTGCCGACCAACTCCGGGGACACGATCAATGTGCCGGTGATGGGGCGTGGCTCGGCACCTTCGATCTCCATCACGCCGCTGTTCCTCGACTACGGCACGCTGGCGATCGCGCCGATGAATCCCGACAGCTCCGACTCGCTACTGCCCGACACAGTGCGTGAGATCTTCGTCACGATCAGCAACACCGGTTCGGATGACCTGATCATCGACACGCTGTTCACCCTCAACCCGGGCGCGGCCCACTACAACGACGCCTTCGTGGGCATCGGCTTCCTGCCGTTCCCGTGGATTCTCCCCCCGGGTACGATCGACACGGTGCTGGGCATTCGCGCCAAAGTCGCAGAGCGCAAGGTGTACTACGACACACTGGCCCTGGTGAACAACGATCCGTTCAACGATCCGACCCTCCTGTACGGCCGCGTGGTCGGTACGGCTCCGGGCGACCTCGGATTCATCGATACCGTTCGGGTTTCTGACTGGGCGCAGGTCGGATCGCTGATCAGCGTGCCGATCCACTACGTCTTCGATCAGCCGATCAAGCGGCTCTCCGTGCCGCTCAAGTACACCAGCGATGTCTGGGAGTTCACCGGCACGGGCGACTTCACGAACACGCTGCTCGAACGGGTGGACGGCCAGGTCTCCAAGTACAATCTCGATTCAAACACGATCGTCATCAGCGGCACGAGCGTGTTCGGGCCGCCCATCACACCCGATCCGTTCATCGGTACGGTGCTGATCAAATTGCTGTTCTTCGCCAAACCGGGTGTGAGCTCGACGGACAGTTCACTCAGTTTTGACACCAGTTTCGTCGCGCCCGACGCCTTCTATTTCTTCGAGGACGAACGGGCCCGGGTGATCATTCCGGAGTTCGTGCCCAATCGTCTCAACATCGTCACGGATGTGGACGACGGCGTCAGGCCCCTGGCATTCGAACTGGAACAGAACTACCCCAATCCGTTCAATCCGAACACGTCCATTCGCTTCACGGTGCCGGAGGCCACCCGCGTGTCCCTGGTCGTCTTCAACCTGCTCGGACAAAAGGTCCGGACGTTGGTGGACGGGCCCATGCCGGCCGGCCGGCACGAAGTCGAATGGCGGGCCCGGGATGATGAGGGGCAGCCGGTGTCCTCCGGGATCTACTTTTATCACCTTGTGGCGGAGGACCATACCGAGACACGCAAAATGGTGCTGATGAAATAGCGGCCCCGCGCCAAAACAACCAGATCGGGGGGCTTGCGCCCCCCTTTTTGATGGAGATCCGACCTTGTCCGACCGACCCATATTTCTCGATCACAACAGCACGACACCCCTCGACCCGGAGGTGGCCGGGGCCATGGCGAAGGCCCAGGAGAGGGGCTGGGGCAATCCTTCGTCGGTACACGCCGCCGGTCGTGCCGCCAAGAAGATCCTCGAAGAGGCGCGCGAGCGCGCGGCCGCTCAGCTGGGGTGCGATCCGGGTGAACTCTACTTTACGTCCGGAGGCACCGAGTCGGACAACCTGGCGCTCAAAGGCAGCTACTTCGCATACCCGCGCAGACCTCGGCGCGTACTCGTATCGGCGATCGAACATCCTGCGGTCCTGGCGGCTGCTGCAGATCTGTTGAGCCGGGGTGCCGAGGTGATTGAGATTCCGGCTACCGCAGGTGGCATCATCACGGCCGACGCGCTCACCACGGCGATCGGCACCGATGGGGCCGTGGTGGTGGCCGTGATGGCCGCCAACAACGAGACCGGTACGATACAGCCGACGCGCGATCTGGCCGACGCGGCGCACGCCCACGACGCGCTTTTCTTCAGCGACGCGGTGCAGGCCATCGGCAAGATCCCGGTCGATGTCAGGGACTGGAACGTGGACATGCTGGCGCTCACCGCGCACAAATTCTACGGCCCGCGCGGCATCGGTGCTCTGTACGTGCGGCGGGGCCTGGGCCTGGCCGCGCAGATCACCGGCGGCAGCCAGGAGCGCAAGCGGCGTGGGGGCACCGAAAACGTGGTCGGCGCATTCGGCCTCGCCGTGGCCCTGGAGAAGGCCAACCGCCTGCTCGACTCGGAGGCCCGCCGCCTGGCCGAGCTCTCCGACTACTTCATAGAGGCCCTGCTGGAGGCCGTACCGGATGTCCACCTTCATGGCGATCGGGCGCACCGCGTGGCCAATACAGTCAATCTCAGTTTCGCGGGCGCGGAGGGCGAAGCCGTGGTCGTCTCCCTGGATCTGGTCGGCCTCTGCGTGGCATCCGGCTCCGCCTGCGCCTCCGGAGCCACAGAGCCCTCCCACGTGATCCT